>JAFYJH010000128.1 GCA_017538195.1 Prevotella sp. | reverse complement strand
TAATTGACAATTGATAATTGACAATTATGCAATATATTTCAAAAGATAACGCCATACAAATTAAAAGTAGGAATTTTGCCATAAGGGTAATCAATTGCTACAAATTCCTCGTGGATGAGCGTCACGAGTATGTTATGTCTAAGCAAATGCTTAGATGTGGAACGAGTATCGGTGCCAATGTAAGAGAAAGCATCAATGCTCAAAGTCGACCTGATTTTCTGAACAAGTTAAATATTGCATTGAAAGAAGCCGATGAAACCGAATATTGGTTAGATCTTTTACATACAACAAATTATCTTGACGAAAAACAGTTTCGTTCTCTTGAAGAGGATTGTGTTGAACTCATAAAATTGTTGACAACAATCATCAAATCTATAAAACAGAAAAAAGAATAATTATCAATTGTCAATTATCAATTATCAATTATGAAGACGAAGTGCCTAATCATCGGCAGCGGCCCCGCGGGCTACACCGCCGCCATCTACGCCGGACGCGCCAACCTCTCGCCCGTGCTCTATTGTGGTTTGCAAATGGGCGGACAACTCACGCAAACGACCACCGTCGAGAACTTTCCGGGCTATCCTGACGGCATCGACGGCAACGAAATGATGATGCAACTGCGGCAGCAGGCCGGACGATTCGGCTGCGACCTGCGCGACGGCATCATTGAAAAAGTCGATTTCTCGAAGCGTCCGTATGTCGTGACGACCGACCGAGGCGAGGAAATCGAGGCCGACACGGTAATCATCGCCACGGGAGCATCGGCGAAATATCTCGGACTCGACGACGAGAAGAAATACAACGGCATGGGCGTTTCGGCCTGTGCGACCTGCGACGGATTTTTCTATCGGAAAAAGACGGTGGCGGTCGTGGGCGGTGGCGACACGGCCTGCGAAGAAGCCATCTATCTGTCGCAACTTTGCCAGAAAGTCTATCTGATTGTCAGAAAGCCTTTCCTGCGCGCAAGCGATGTGATGCAGAAGCGCGTTTTCGAGACCGAGAACATCGAAGTGCTGTTTGAGCACAATACCGTCGGACTCTACGGCGAGAACGGCGTGGAGGGTGCTCACGTGGTGAAGCGCAAGGGCGAGGCCGACGAAGAACGCTACGACCTGCCGATCGACGGATTTTTCCTCGCCATCGGCCACAAACCCAACACCGACGTGTTCCGCGAGTTCGTGGCGGTCGATGAAACGGGCTACATCCGCACGTTCAACGGTTCGCCGCGTGTCGTTTCGGCTGCCGACCCGACGCAGACAATTCCGGGCGTTTTCGCTGCGGGCGACTGCGCCGACCCTGTCTATCGGCAGGCAATCGTGGCGGCTGGAAGCGGTTGCAAGGCGGCGTTGGAGGCTGAAAAATATTTGCAGACGCTGTAAAAAACGGGTCGGAATCGCCTTCAAATGCGCCTATAACTAAAAACGAATATTTTGAAGATGAAAAACGAAAATGTAAAACCGGCAAACGGTCGATTGGGAATCTTGATTGTCGGAAACGGAGCCGTCGCCACCACGTTTATGACGGGCGTTCTGATGGCTCGCAAAGAACTGACGAAGCCCATCGGTTCGATGACTTTGTACGACAAGGTTCGCGTCGGAAAAGGGGCGGAGAAAAAGTATCTGAAATACGGCGAAATTGCGCCCATCGCCTCGCTCGACGACCTCGTTTTCGGCTGTTGGGATGTCTATCCGCAAAACGCTTATCAGGCGGCGGTCTATGCCGAAGTTTTGAAGCGTGAGGACATCGATCCCGTGCGCGACGAACTCGAAAAAATCGTGCCGATGAAGGCCGCTTTCGACAAGAATTACGCCAAGCGGCTCGACGGCGACCACACGAAGGGCGACATCACCCGTTGGGAGATGGTCGAGGCGCTGCGCGAGGACATCCGCCGTTTCAAATCCGAGAAAAATTGTGACCGCGTCGTCGTTCTTTGGGCTGCATCGACGGAAATCTACGTGCCCATCGACGAAAAGACGCATTACGCGCTCAGCGACCTCGAAACCGCGATGAAAGCCGACGACCGCGAGCATGTTGCGCCGTCGATGTGCTACGCCTACGCCGCATTGTCGGAAGGCTGTCCGTTTGTGATGGGTGCGCCGAACACGACGGTCGATATTCCCGCGATGTGGGAACTCGCCGAAAAAACGCAGATGCCCATTGCGGGAAAGGATTTCAAGACGGGTCAGACGCTTGTCAAGAGCGGTTTCGCCCCGATTATCGGCACGCGCTGCCTCGGTCTGGACGGTTGGTTCTCGACGAATATTCTCGGCAATCGCGACGGCCTCGTGCTCGACATTCCCGAGAATTTCCGCTCGAAGGAAGTGTCGAAACTCTCGACGCTCGAAACCATCCTGCGACCCGACTTGCAGCCCGACCTCTACGGCCACGGCAACGACGACGACACGCAGTATTACCACAAGGTTCGCATCAATTACTATCCGCCGCGCAACGACAACAAAGAGTCGTGGGACAACATCGACATTCGCGGTTGGATGGGCTATCCGATGCAGATCAAAATCAATTTCCTCTGTCGCGACTCGATTCTGGCCGCGCCCGTGTGCCTCGACCTCTGCCTGCTCATCGACCTCGCCGCCCGTGCAGGTCGCTATGGCACGCAGCGTTTCCTGAGCTTCTTCCTCAAGAGTCCGATGCACGACTACACGCAGGGCGAAACGCCCGTGAACCACCTCTATCAGCAGCACACGATGCTGAAAAATGCCATTCGCGAAATGGGCGGCTACGAGGCCGATGAGGAAATCGATTGATTTTTCTGCGAAATCATCCAAAGCCCAACGAAGGTCAAAAGACCGTTGAGCATCAGCAATTCGTAGCCGAATTGGTATCCGAGGAAATGACGAGTAGCGTTGTCAATCATCAGGCAGATGATGGGCGACGCTACTGCAATATAAGGAACTAATCGGGTGTTGGGTGTTGGGTGTTGGGTGTTGTTTTTCCGCGTCAGTAGCGCGAAGGCGAAGAGGCCGAGCAGCGGACCGTAGGTGTAGCCGCACATCACGTAGATGGCATCGATGACGCTCGTCGAATTGACCATCCCAAAGAGCAGAATGACCACCGTGAACACCACCGCCATCCCGATATGGACGCGACGGCGCAGCGTTTCGTCGTCGGGACGCTCGCGAATATCGACGCAATAGCTCGTCGTGAGGGCGGTCAGCGCGGAATCGGCACTCGAAAACGACGCGGCGACCATTCCCAACAGAAACAGCACGACAACGCCCTGTCCCAACGCGCCCGTTGCGGCAAACATCGGCAACAACTCGTCGCCCGAAGAGGGTAGGGGAACGCCTTGTTTCGCCGCCAACATCGTCAGCAGAATGCCGAGCGAGAGAAAGAGCAGATTGGCAGGTACGAAAGCCAGTCCGTAACTGCACATATCCTTTTGTGCGTCGCGTAAGTTCCTGCAAGTCAGGTTCTTCTGCATCATATCTTGGTCGAGTCCCGTCATCACAATCACGATGAAAACGCCACTCAGAAATTGCTTCCAGCAATTCTGTCGCGACACCCAGTCGTCCCACACGAACATCCGCGAATGGCTGTCGGCGGCAATCGCTCGCACGGCCTCGCCCACGCTGAGGTCGAGTTCGCCCATCACCTTATATATAATTAGTGCCAAAGCCCCGAACATACACGCCGTTTGCAGTCCGTCGGTCCACACGAGCGTCTTGATGCCGCCGCGCCGCGTGTAGAGCCAAATCAGCGCCACCATCGCCACGACGGTCGGGGCAAACGGAACGCCGAGCATCTGCCGCACGATGAGGCAGACGACATAGAACCGAGCCGCCGCGCCCGTCATTTTCGAGAGCAGGAAAAACGCCGCGCCCGTCTTGTAGGCATCGCGTCCGAGCCGTTGTCCGAGAAACGAGTAAATCGTCGTCAGATTCAGCCGATAATAGACCGGCAGCAGCACGAAGGCCACCGCCAGATAGCCCAAAATAAAGCCGAGGCACGTCTGCATATAAGTCATGTCCTGCCAGAGCACCATCCCCGGCACGCTGACGAAAGTCACGCCCGAAATCGACGCGCCAATCATCCCCCACGCCACCATATACCACGGACTACGCCTTTCGCCTCGGAAAAACGCCTCGTTCGACGACCGTCGCGCCGTCACTCTGCTGATGAGGAAAATCAGACCGAGATAACCGAAAATAACGAGTATTGCAATCATAGTGGCTGCAAAATATACTCCATCCTACGAATCGCAGAACATTTGTCGGAGTATGTCCTGTAATGCGACTTGCTCATCGATGGAGAGTTGGGCAATTTTCTTTTTCAGACGACTTTTGTCCACCGTCCGGATTTGGTCGGTGACAATTTCTCCGTCTCGCCCGTCAATCACGCAGGGAACACGGTAGGGATAACCGTGAATGGCCGATGTAATGGGAATGATGATGACCGTTGCAAGATACTGATTCAACTCTTTCGGACTCACCACCACGCAGGGACGGATTTTCTTCATCTCTGCGCCGACCGTCGGATTGAGGTCAACCCAATAAACTTCAAATTGTTCTACCATTGCCAATCCTCAATTTGATCGTCCTCGAACACATCGGCTGTCATTAACTGGTCGTTGCCACGCTTGTGAGCCTGCCGTGCAGCCGAAGCCCATCCCTTCCGTGTCTGAGCCTTGTCTGCCGGAATGCCAACGACCATTACGCGACGGATGTTGCGCAATGCGGTGAGTGCCTTCTGCATAGCCGCCTCACTGTCAAAAATAGGATTGAGTTCGCGGAGCAGTTCCGCACGAAGTTGTATTGCAGTCATAATCAATGATGTATTTGTTTCTGGCTGCAAAGATACGAAGAAAATTCAAATAATCAAGTAAATCGCATAATTTTTAAAAATCTGACCGAAAAATTTTGCCGTGTTGCAAAAAAATCGTAATTTTGCATGTGAAAAATCTGAATAAACAAAAATCTTAATAATTATGAGGGTATCTGAAACTGTTTTTGAATACGTAGACCTCGGATTGCCAAGCGGAACGCTTTGGGCATCGTGCAATGTTGGAGCGACAAAACCTGAGGAGTGTGGTGACTATTTCGCGTGGGGTGAGACAAAACCGAAAGATGATTACTGTGGACATAATTATAAATGGCAATGGCTTGGGAGCGACAAGGTAACGAAGTATTGTTGTAATGAAGGTTGGGGAATTGTTGATGGCAAAAGGGAGTTAGATTTCAAAGACGATGCAGCTTTTGTGAATTGGGGTGCAGATTGGCTTATGCCAAGTTCTTTTCAAATTAAAGAATTAATTGACTTTTGTACTTGGACTTGGACACAGTTAAATGGCGTATACGGACAAAGAGTGGTAGGGGTTAATGGAAATTTCATTTTTCTTCCTGCTACTTTTAGTCGTCATGTAAGCGACCATCAAGAAGTTTCCTCATTTTTTTATGGTTCATATTTGTCGCGAACCCTAAGTTTATGTGATGGATTGTGTTTCAACCTTTTTTTCAATTCAAATTCAGTGGGTGAAGATGTTTCCAGTCGTTTAAGTGGTTATCCTGTACGCCCCGTGCGAATGAAATAGAAACCGTGAGAGTCCCAAAAGGGACGAAAAGACCACAGGCAGGGGTGAAGCCCCTGTGAGAAGGACAACCCAACAAACAAATGGGTCCCAAAGGGGCGGCAGACTCGCAACGATGTTTCTGTCGCCCTTTTCGGGCTTTTAAATGGTTTTTGTCCGTCGCTTACGGGGGTTCCGCTCTGCTCACCCCTGCCTGTAATCTTGCATTCCTCCGGGATTTAATGCCGAGGCATAAGACCCACCCCCGCCCCCTCCCCACGGGAGGGGAGAATAAAAAGGTGCCGAAAATTTTGTGCTTTCGGCTGTTTTTGATGCCGTAGGCATTAAATAGGGGTAGCCAGCCATTCTTATGGCTGGTCGTTGGATGCAACAGAATCAAAAACAATGCCGTAGGTATTGGATTTTTTATCGCGTACCTAACGGCACGCTCAAAATCGGGTGCGGCGTTTCGTTCCCTGCCACGCTGTGGCAGGCTACCCTTATCAAATGCCTATGGCATAAGCCCCCCCCCGATCCCTCCCACGGGAGGGGAATCTGAAGTGAGAATAGCATTTGTCTGTAACTCCTAAACTCCTGTAACTCCTAAGCGAAGCGATAACTTTTTTCGTCGGGCGAAAGAGTCCCTGTTTTTTGTGTTTTTCGCGAAAAAAACATCTATTTTTTTGCACTTTGCGAAAGATTTCGTACTTTTGCAAGGGGAAGAGATGTTATCAACCCATTTTTTGACTTATCAACAATGAAAAATAAGATTTTGATGGCACTGTTTGCCATACTGCCGACGGCGGTTTTCGGACAGGGAGACGACGTATATCAACTCATTTTCAGCGATGAGTTCAATCAGGAAGACGGTTCGCGACCGGACTCGAAGAAATGGGCGGTTTCGACGCGCCGAACTGCAACGTGGAACCGATGGATCAGCGCGTCGCCCGACGTGGCGTTCATCCGCGACGGCGCATTGGTTTGTCGGGCGATTCCGAATCCTGACACCTCGACCGACAACGTGCCGATGATTACGGGAGCGATGGAAACGCGCAACCTCTTTTCGTTCACTTACGGAAAGGTGGAAGTGAGGCTGAAGACGATTCGCCACCGAGGGAATTTTCCGGCTGCGTGGATGATGCCGCATCCGCCCTGCGACGGATGGCCGAATGCAGGCGAAATCGACATTTTCGAGACCATCGACAACGAAAACGTGGCCTATCACACGATTCACACGAAGTGGAGCTACACCATGGGCAACAAAAACAACCCGAAATCGTCGTTCAACGAGTGGATGGATGTCGAAAACTGGCACGTTTACGGCCTCATTTGGGAGAAAGACCTACTCATTTGGACGGTGGACGGCAACGAAATGGGTCGCTACGCGAAATCTTCCGACGAATACGCCCTCGCCAACGGCCAATGGCCTTTCACCGCGCCGTTCTACTTGATTCTGAACCAGAGCGTGGGAAACGGTTCGTGGGCCGCCAATGCCGACACCGATTTCACCTACGAAACCATGTTCGACTACATTCGCGTCTATCAGAAAAAGACGTCGGGCATCGAAAATTTCAAGGCAGACGACAGCATCGCATCGACTAATCGCATCTATGATTTGCAGGGTCGGAAAATGCTGCACGACGCGCTTCAAAAGGGTTTTTACATCAACAACGGAAAGAAATTTATCGTCAAATAAGGTCGATTTTTCCAGAAAAAAAACAGCATTTTTCGTCGATTTTCGTAAAATTTTGGGTCGAAGATTGTAATAATTTCGTTGCGAAACGGTCTTATAGGCAGAAATGACGGACAAAGAACTGGTCAACGAAGTTTTGCAGGGCAACAGTCAGCGGAGTTTTTCCGAAATTGTAAGCCGCTATTCGGGAATGGTTTTCTCGAAAGCCCTCGGCATCGTCAAACGCGAAGATTTGGCGAAGGACGTGGCGCAGCAGACCTTCATCAAGGCTTACGAGCGCTTGGCTTATTGGCGCAGCGACAAACTCGGTCCGTGGCTCGTGAGCATTGCGATGCACACGGCTTTGAACGAACTCGAGCGAGAACGGCGAAATCGCAGTCTGAGCGTCGAGGAAAGCGATTACGACGAACACCGCGAACTGCTTTTGCAGCGCATCGAACAGGCCATCGGCGAACTCGGTGAACCCGACGGCAGAATCGTCAGAATGTATTACTACGAAGAGCGTAAAACCGACGACATCGCCCGTCAGACGGGACTTTCGCAGTCGAATGTGCTTGTTCGGCTGCATCGAATTCGTGAGCGGTTGAGGAAACGGCTCGAAAATAATGAATAATGAGTAATGGAAAGGGATAAGGATATGGAAACCAAGAATCATTTGACGGAAGAAGGAATCGACGAACTCATCCGCCAGTCGTTTGAGAGGAAGAAAATCGCCGAGGACATCAGCGTTTCGGTGATGAAGGAACTGCGCCGCACGACCCGCCGCCGTCGCCTGCACCAATGGGCGAGGATGCTGGTCTTCAGTTTCGGTCTGCCGATGGTGATGCTCGTGTTTGGCTGGCTGCTCTGGACTTTTGTCAGCCGGGGAAGCCTTCAGTTGCAGTTCACGCTGTTCGATTTGCAGATTTCCTTGGGAAACTGGGCCTATCTCTGCTTCGTGTTCCCCGTCGCCACGATGATTTACGCCTTTTTTCGCGCCATCGAAAAATTTTCTTGGCAGCAAGTGTAATAATTCGTCAAATCGGCGGTCTTAATAGTGAGTTTACAAAAAAAATAATCAACTTTTTAAAAATTAAGAATTATGGATTCAGTAGATCTTGAAAGTCTTGTGGCCATTATCCTTTGCTTGGGAATCCCCATCGTGGCCATCATTGGAGGATTCGTTTCCTCAATTCGTAAAAACAAAAACGAGACCGAACTTCGTCGGCTCATCATCGAAAACCAGACCGACCTCGAAACGGCGAAGGCACTCATTGCGGAGCCTGACAAAAAATCGAATATGTTCGGTACACTTCGCGGAGCCTGCGTTCTCATCGGTGTCGGCCTCGGTGCATTTGTGAATTACTTGCTCAATCTGCCCGTAGGCATCTATTTCTGGATAGTCATCGCCTTCGGCGTCGGCCTCGGTCTGCTGGTTTCGTTCTTCGTCGAAATGAAATTACAGAAACGGATGAAGAATGAGGAATGAAAATCTCTCTCTTTGATTTAGTTATTGAATAATTTTTGGTGAAAAAGTCGCCACACGAAGTGGTTCGACCATCGCGAAAGAGTCCCGTTTTCGGGACTTTTTCTGATTTTTTGAAATTTCTGCCGCCGTTTCCCTTTTTTTTCATTATCTTTGCAGACGAAATGAAAAATAACTTAATTATTAACTAAAAACAATAGAAAACGACAATGAAAATGAGTAAAATGATTCCGATGGCTCTGCTCGCTGCGATGCCGATGGCAGGAATGGCACAGACGAAATCGGGCCTCAAGATGGAGAATCTTGACAAGACCGTGAAGCCCGCAGAGGACTTCTACATGTTTGCAACCGGCGGATGGCAGAAAAACAATCCGCTGCCCGCTGCCTACTCGCGCTTCGGCAGTTTCGACCAGTTGCAGGAGGACAACAACAAGCGCATCAACTCGATTCTCGACGAACTTCAGAAGAAGACTTTCGCCGAGGGAACGACCGAGCGCAAACTCTCTGATTTCTACAAACTCGCGATGGATGCCGACCGCCGCAACCGCGAGGGAATCGCGCCCGTGAAGCCGCTGCTCGACGAGATGGAGGCTTCCAAGACGAAGGCCGATTTGCAGAAAATCCAACTGAAATACGCGATGAATGGCTACGGAGTGCCGTTCCGTTCGGGTTTCGGAGCCGACGAGAAGAACGTGACGATGAACATTATGAACATCAGTCAGGGCGGTCTTTCGCTCGGTCAGAAGGACTATTATCTGAACAACGACGAGGCGACGGTGAAGATTCGCGAGGCTTACAAGGAGCACGTGGCGCGGATGTTCCAACTCTTCGGTTTCACGAAGGCTCAGGCCGAGGCGAAGCGCGACGCCGTGTTCCGTTTCGAGACCTCGTTGGCGTTGATTTCCAAGAGTCGCACCGAACTTCGCGACCCACAGGCGAACTATAACAAAATGACGCTCGCGGAGTTGAAGGCGCTCTGCCCGAACATTCCCTTCGAGGAAATGTCGAATGCCGAGGGTGTCAAGAGCGAATTTTTGCAGGAAATCATCGTCGGACAGCCGAAATTCATGGAAGGTGCCGACAAACTGCTCGCCGCAATGACCGCCGACGACCTTCGCGCCTATATGCAGTGGGACGTGATTTCGGGTGCGTCGGGCGTGCTGACCGACGAGATTCGCGAGGCCAATTTCGACTTCTGGGGCAAGACGATGACAGGCCGCAAAGAGGACTATCCGCTCTGGAAACGCGCCACGAACCAAGTGCAGGGCGCGATGGGCGAGGCTCTCGGTAAAATGTACTGCGACAGCTATTTCCCTGCCACCTCGAAAAAGCAGATGGAAACGCTCGTGAAGAACCTGCAAATCGCGCTCGGCGAGCGCATCGACGCGCAGAAATGGATGAGCGACGAAACGAAGCAGAACGCCCACAAGAAACTTTCGACTTTCTACGTGAAAATCGGCTATCCCGACAAGTGGACCGACTATTCGAAACTGAAAATCGACCCGTCGAAATCGTTCTACGAGAATATGCAGGCCGTGCGCGCGTGGCGTCATCAGAAGCACATCGACGAAAAGGCAGGAAAGCCCGTCGATCGCGACGAATGGTATATGACACCGCAGACCGTGAACGCCTACTACAACCCGACGACCAACGAGATTTGCTTCCCCGCAGGCATCCTGCAATATCCGTTCTTCGACCCGAAGGCCGACGAAGCCTTTAACTACGGAGCCATCGGCGTGGTCATCGGCCACGAAATGACACACGGATTCGACGACCAAGGTCGCCAGTTCGATGCCGACGGAAACATGCACGACTGGTGGACGGCTGAAGATGCCGCCGGATTCAACGAGCGTGCCGACATGTACGACCGTTTCTTCTCGGCCATCGAAGTGCTGCCCGGCCTGAACGCCAACGGTCGCCTGACGCTCGGCGAAAACCTCGCCGACCACGGTGGTCTGCAACTCGCGTGGTATGCCTACAAGAACGCCACCGCCAAGAAACCGCTCAAGACGAAGGACGGCTTCACGGGCGACCAGCGTTTCTTCATCGCCTACGCCGGCGTTTGGGGTCAGAACATCACCGAGGAGGAAATCCGCAACCGCACGAAAAACGACCCGCACTCGGTCGGCGAATGGCGCGTGAATGGTGCCCTGCCGCACGTCGATATGTGGTACGAAGCCTTCAGCGTGAAGCCTGGCGACAAGATGTATATCCCGAAGGAAGAGCGCCTCGACCTCTGGTAAAATCTTGTGCCAACATTCAGAGGAGCGACGCTTGTTCGCTGCTCACTTATTTGTACCTTTGCACTCGATTTTTGTGTCAAAAAAGTAAATACGAATCAAATAAACAACAAAAAAAACGAGAAAAAAATGGAAACAATTCTTTCAATTGCGGGCAAACCGGGGCTGTTTCGGCTTGTCAGCCAAGGAAAAATGAATCTGATTGTCGAAACGCTCGACGAAGCGAAAAAACGGATGCCGGCCTTCGGCACCGAGCGCATCACAAGCCTCGGCGACATCGCGATGTTCACCGACAGCGAGGACATTCCGCTGTGGAAAGTGCTGAAAAACGTGGGCGAAAAGGAACAGTCGAAAGCCTGTTCGCTCGGCTACAAGAAGGCATCATCGAAGGAACTGCACACGTATTTCGCCGAGGTGCTGCCCGACTACGACCGCGACCGCGTACACGACGGCGACATCCGAAAACTGCTGCAATGGTACGACATCCTCGTGAAGAACGGCTACACCGACTTCAAGGAACTTTTCGACCGCGAGGAGGAGGAAAACGAGGAAAATCCCGATGCGGAATAAGTCCGACGAAGAAAAAGCCGAAACTGAGCAGCTTCGGCTTTTTCTTGAGTTAAAACCCCATCGTTCAAAGTTAAAAATCTTCGTTTAAACGCAGGTATAACCGCCATCGACGGGAATCGCCGTGCCGTTCACATAGCTCGACGCGGGCGAAGCGAGGAAAATCGTCGTCGAATCGAGTTCGCCCTCGTTGCCGTAGCGTTCCACAGGAATCGCACCTTTCGCGTAGTTCGCGAACCACTCCGTTTCGAGCGTGTCCTTCGTCAGCGGAGTCCAGAAATAGCCCGGGCAAATCGTGTTCACCGTGATGCCATGCTTGCCCCACTCGGCAGCCAGACCGCGCGAGAGGTTCACAACACCGCCCTTCGCGGCGTGATACGGCGAACAGGGCGCAACGCTGTTGCCCACCAGTCCGTACATCGACGCAATGTTGATGATGCGACCGTATTTCGCCGGAATCATCGCCTTTTTCGCCACGGCACGCGCCATTTTGAACGTACCCGTCAGGTCAATCTGAATCTCGTTTTCAAACTGTTCGTCGGTGATGTCCTCAGCCGGAGCAACAGCACCCGTACCGGCGTTGTTAATCAAAATATCGATGCGTCCGAAATGCTCCATCGTCTGCTTCACCACGTCCTCGACCATCTCGGTCTGCGTGATGTCGCAGCGAATCGGCAGAACCTCCACGCCAAACTCCTCGCGCAGTTCCTTCGCCACTTCCTCGAGTTTCTCCATACGACGAGCGATGGGCACAATGTTACAACCTTGGTTTGCTAGTGCTTTTGCCATCTGAACACCCAAGCCACCAGAACAACCAGTCACAATGGCAACTTGGCCTTTCAAATCGAAATAGTTTTTCATAAGTTTTTTTTAAGTTAATACTTGATTGTAGTAGTAAATTCGCCTGCAAAGGTAGCGAATTTCTTCCTAACCCACAAATTTTTCTGTTGAAAACTATTCCAGATTCTTGGCAATCTCGTCGTCGGAAATCTCATAATTCACAAGATCGCCATTGAGATATTGCTCGTAGGCGGTCATGTCGATGAGTCCGTGACCAGAAAGGTTGAAGAGGATAACCTTCGACTCGCCCGTCTGACGGCATTTCTCGGCCTCGCGGATGGTGGCGGCGATGGCGTGGCTCGACTCAGGCGCAGGGATGATTCCCTCAGTGCGGGCGAAGAGCAGTCCGGCCTCGAAAGTCTCGATTTGCGGAATATCGACACCGCGCATCAGGCCGTCCTTGAGCAACTGCGAGACGATGACGCCTGCGCCGTGATAGCGCAGTCCGCCAGCGTGGATGTTGGCAGGCTTGAAACCGTGACCGAGCGTAAACATTGGCAACAAGGGCGTATAGCCGGCCTCGTCGCCAAAGTCGTAGCGGAACACGCCGCGTGTCAGTTTCGGGCAACTTTCGGGCTCGGCAGCGATGAATTCCGTCTGTTTTTCGCCCGACAGTTTGTGTCGCATAAAGGGGAAGGCGATGCCGCCGAAGTTCGAGCCGCCGCCGAAGCAGGCAATCACCACATCGGGATATTCGCCTGCCATCTGCATCTGCCTCTCAGCCTCCAGTCCGATGATGGTCTGGTGCAGTGCAACGTGGTTGAGCACCGAACCGAGCGTGTATTTGCAGCCCGGCGTGGTCGTGGCGAGTTCGATGGCCTCGGAAATGGCCGTTCCGAGCGAACCCGAATGGCGCGGATCGCGCGTGATAATGTCTTTTCCGGCTCGTGTGGACATCGATGGCGAACCCGTCACGGCGGCTCCGAAAGTCCGCATAATCGACGAGCGATAAGGCTTCTGCTGCATCGAGATTTTCACCTGATAGACCGCCGCCTCCAAGCCGTAAACCGACGCGGCATACGACAGCGCAGCACCCCATTGTCCGGCTCCCGTTTCGGTCGTCACGTTGGTCGTGCCCTCCTGTTTGGCGTAGTAGCACTGCGGCAGAGCCGAGTTGATTTTGTGCGACCCGAGCGGACAAGCCGACTCGTTTTTGTAGTAGATGTGCGCCGGTGTGCCCAACGCCTCTTCCAACGCATACGCGCGCACGAGCGGTGTCGAGCGGTAGTATTTGTATTTCTCCAGAACCTCGTCGGGAATCGGAATCCATGCGTGTTCCGCGTCGAGTTCCTGCACGCAGCACTCGCGTGGGAAAATATGTGCGAGGTCGTCCACTCCCAACGGCTGTCGGGTTGCCGGATGAATCGCCGGCATCGGTTTCGTCGGCATTTCCGCCTGAATGTTGTACCACTCGCGTGGCAGTTCGCTCTCTTCGAGCAAGAATCGTTTCTGTTTCATATTCGTTTTCCTTTTAAAATGATGATTGTTTCAAAATTGTCTTGTTGAATGAAAAAGAGCCTGTCGTAAGAACGGCAGACCCTTTGTAGTGTGATTTCGTCGAAATATCTCCACACAAGTCAAGCACGACTCACGACTTTTTGAATCCCGAGCTGCGCCAACACCAATATGTCGAAATAAACACCGTCATTTTCACGATTTCTGAATTGTTCGCTTGCAAAGGTATTGAAAATTTTTTAAATTCCAAAATTATTATGATTTTTTTCGCGAAAAATCACCCAGATTCACCATCTCGGCGGCAACACGATGTTCTCGACCTCGTGGGCTGCGGCGAACAGCGGCGCGATTTCCTCGTCCCTGAAACCGGCGATGCCACAGCCGATGCGCGTCACAAGAAAAGTCAAATCCTTGCGGCTCTTGGCAAACGCGATGAACTCGTCCACGTAGGGCCGAATCGTTTCCACGCCGCCCTGCATCGTCGGAATGGCGTAGCTCTGACCCTGCAAACCGACGCCCTGCCCCATCACTGCGCCAAACTTCCGATAGGCGACATACGCCGCGCCACCGCCATGCATTCCCCTCAAATTGCTGCCAAAAACGAAAATCTCGTTCGGCTGCAACTCCGTGATAAACTCCGGAGTCGTCCTCTTTTGTTTGTTCGTTTGTTCCATATTTTCCTGAATAATTGATGTACTCGAAATTTGCAGACTGACAATCGCTACGATTTCCTCCAAATACTGGCGGTCGATGTCGTCGAAGGTGGCGAGTTGCTTGCTGTCGATATCGAGAACGGCGACGACGCTGCCCTCTGCCGAAAACACGGGCACGACAATCTCGGAACGCGACTGACTGCTGCAAGCGATGTGTCCGGGAAACTGCTCGACATCGGGAACGACGATGGTTTCGCGCCGTTGCCATGCCGTGCCGCAAACTCCGCGTCCAAAACCGATATGCACACACGCCGCCGGCCCTTGAAACGGTCCGAGAACGAGTTCCTCGCCCACCACGCGATAAAAACCCGTCCAGAAAAATCCCATCGCCTCGTGGATGGCTGCACAGACATTCGCCATCACCGCCACCGCGTCGGTCTCGCCCGCAACCAGACTGCGAATCTGCTCCGTCAGCAGGCGGTATTTCGCTTCTTTTTCCATCGTCATTTCCATTGAAAAATTGTTTCGATTGCAAAGATAGCGATTTCTTTCGAGAGCGACAAGGTTTTTCCTGTAAAAATCAAATCTTCGTCGCCACTGCGCGTCAGGAAAAGGTCGTGAGAAAACGACAGCGTTTTTTTTATAAAATTTGGTTGTTTGGCGCAAATTCGTTTGGTTGTTTGGCGCAAATTCAAAACATCATCTTTTGCCGTTAATAAACAACTCCGCCTGCGCAAAAGATAGTCCCGAAGGGACACCCAGAACACAGGCGGGGGTGAAGCCCCCGACGCGACATGGGTAACACCAACTTATATAGCCCCGAAGGGGCGGCAGATAGTCTTTCGCCCTTTCAGGGCTAACTAACGGAAAATACAACTTCTTTTCGGGGGTTCCACCCCCGCCTGTAGTCTTTTCGCCCATTCTGGGCTATGCTGTTTTTATCGTTTTGGCATTCATATTCTTTTTTCATTTGCAAAGTTACAAAAAAAATGCTTTCCTGCTTATTTTTTCCCGAAATCTTCTTTAAAAAGTCAAAAGACATTTTACAAATCTGCGATTGAGGGTGAAGAACATAGGATGCTCGTTATATAGCAAAATCGTGGTTCATTAAACCAAAAAATTTATCCGCAGTATCGGGTATTTTATTGAGGTATTTACGCGCCGTTTCTTTATCGCCTCGTAGTTCATAAAGACTATATATTATAGAATACCATTGATTTTGAGAAAAACCAGCGTTTAATAGTTCGTCTATGTTGGGTGTTTCAAAGTATATTAAATCTTTTAACTCCGCTTTTGTAGGACTATGGTCAAATATAGTTTCCATTTCTGTAAGTTGTTAAATTTTTGCAAAATTACTCATAATATTTTGAACTCTTTTGCTTTCTGTTCAAACTTTAAATCTTCTGTCATAATAAGTAAATTTTTGCAAAAAATGCATACTGTTTTGGTTTACCAAATATTCTACCCAATAACGGTTACAATTCCCATTTTTCCTTAAATATATCCAATAACTCTTTTTGTCTTTTTTCAACTACAATCTCAGACCAAATGGGTTCTGCAAGAACTTGGGTGGTCAAGTTATAAGAAGTGGTACCAGTTCGAGAGTTTCTGAAATACTTATCCTTCTTTTCGTCAAAATCGTAATTCTGAGCGGCCGAATTCACTCTCCGTGCAAGAGGAACAAGATTTGCAATTTTGTGCAACCAATCGGCTCTTTTTTTCTCATCAGGCCATAATTGATTCCATTCCGATTGAGGATTAACAGTCTGGGGCAGGACATGTTCAATGGTAAACACTTTTTCATCATATGTGGCCGCACCATCTGAAACAAAAGAATCAAGGCGTTGAATGATATAGTTCCTGTATCTGGAAGTCATATGATAAACATCTCCTCCAAGAACACTAACAAAAGAGTCTTTTTCCTCATCGGTCAGTTCGACAGTAAGCAAAGGCGATGTAATACTATGAAAAGGTCTTTCACCCATCTCATTAAGTATCTGACAATACCGATTGATACGTTTGTTGACATCTTTTCCTGTAACCATCATGCAAACCGCCAAACGTTCCATCTTTTTGAGAAACCACAGCAAGTAATCCGAATCATCACTATGGTTAAGCATGAATCTCAATGTGGCTGGAATCCAGTCGTAGTTGAATCCTTTGTTAAGCCAACCCAAAGTGTCGTTAATGCTCTTTCTCTTTGTTGTGTCGGAAGTTGCAGTATAGTCGCATCTTCGTATTGTGTTGTAGTGTTTACAATACGGAGTTAATACTTTGTCGATAAAATCCTCGGACTTAACTATTTTTGATTTGACCGTTTTCTTGAAATTGGTAACAAGTTCCTCGCGTAGTTTCTCTTTTGCATAAATCATCCTGATGTGGACAAACAATTCATTGAAACCTTGACGGGTCAAATCGTTTTCCATGTCCTCCCATTTTTGGGTATACATATTCTGAAGGTTTACTGGTATCTCTCCAATAATATCTGCTTTAAAAATATCTATCGGCAACAAGTCCAACCCTCGACTATTCATCACGGAAAATACCCTGAAAGCAGAAGTCTGACTAGGGGTCATTACAGAAATCAGGTAACAACGCTTCAATATAAACCCAACAAACTTTTTAAACTCGTCACTTTCTGACTCAAAATACTGCTTTAACCTATCAATAAATGCCTGACAATTTATTCTGATATGCCGTTTGGCTTCGGTGTCAAACATTGGGTTATCTGGTTTTAGTGAAAGCAATTCATTTATCCTAACTTCTTGAATAAAATATCTGAAAAAATCCTTTTCTTTGGGTCTCAAGAAAAGTCTTGGCTGTGGAGCCAATCCTATCAACTCATCTCCGTCCTCATACAGATACTTTTCTACTTTCGTTCGCAATTTCACATCATTTATTACCGATGCTATCACAGAAAGAAGAATTGTTAGAGAAGTTAGACGTTGCTGCCCATCAATCACATCTGAATACGGTTTGTTTTCATCGTCTTCTTTAATAAGAACTATGCTCCCTAAAAAGTAATTGTCATCTTCGGGCTGATTTTTGTAGAAATCCAATAGGTCGTCAAACAAGGTTTCTGCCTGTTCTTTTTCCCATGCGTACGGGCGTTGATAACTTGGTATATGATACTCGAATTTTGAAGTAAAAATATCGCTAATTGGATATTCTTTGCCTGTGATTTTACTCATAACATATTGTTTTGATTATTATTATCTATGAATGTCAAGAATGTTTCCTTTTATTCCTTGTCCTCTCCAATCCAATGTTGAATACGATTGGCATTTATCGTAACCTCATCAATTTTATCTTCGATAGACAGGAGATATTTACGCCATATTTTTTCCATAACTTTAGCCTGTTCTTCCGTTAGCAAGCGTCCTGAACTGCCTCCGTTCCAATTAAAATCGGGAATTGCTTCCTGTAGTTCTGCTGTAGTTACCATCGGAGCAGTTTCTGGATTAAGGATTGCATTCAATTCCATATCCATATAATAAACTTTTCGTCCTCTTCCACTCCAATCTTCTCCCAAGTAGGGATTGGTATCGAAAATGCCACTCATGACAACGCCTGTTTTCCCTTCTCCGCAGCGAACCAGAAAAAAGCGGTCGCCTTTTCGAGCTTTTTCATGTTCAAATACACTCCAATTGAAATAACCCGTAGTCATTTCTGGAATGTCTTTGTTGTGGGCTTCGAGTTTTACGCTTGAAATGCCCGGATTCCACATAAGAACGAATGTTCGTTGAGATTCTTCGTAACCTGTTCCCGGAAAAGATGGATGCTCGAAAAGATTTCCAACTTCATAGTTTTTGGCTCTCTCACGCATTTTTTCAAAATCATCGAAACTAAATTCTTCTTCGCGAAAGAACTGGTAATCATCAAGCATTTGGAAATGGTCGCCTGCTATTTTCCACGCATCGGAGAAATGGATGAGTGTCATTTCACCAGTATCAAGATTCATCATACAAAACAAGTCGGCATACGACACGTAGTCAAACTCACAGACCTTGCCATCTTTGACGGATATTACAGAAACGCTCAACGGACGTTCATTTTCATCTTCAGGATGCTGAATGAGCATACGTGTTGAGGTGTCTTTTTTGTTTGCAAGAAACCATTGAATATTGACGAGATCCTCCTGAATAGCTTTGCATTTCTCAACACTTGGATTGGCATAGTCGAAGTTATGGGATTTTAACAAACGTGGCCCTAAACAGAAAGATGCAAACAAACCATCCATCGTGATGGGACTTCCATTGTGTTTGATTAAAATGCTATTTATCCTAATGCTTGCATCCAATTGTTCGTCCATCCACTCTGTTCCGAACTTTTCTATCGGATTGATGCATTCGTCATCATCATCGTCCTCGTAGTAAGCTTTTCCTCCTGTCAATTGCATGACAACATCAATCGTTTTACCATACAATTTCAAGTCTGCTTCGTTGGCAAATGAGCAGACGCGAATTTCGTACCCGCTTTCTTGCTTATTGACTTCGATACCTCGCAGACTTTCGTAAGCAGTACCAAAATGAATTGACGGGAAATCAGAAACTACAACTATTTTTTCTCCACGGTCAGCCAAAGTTTTTAATATCTCCTCTGACTTCAACTCTTTTTTTGTTCTAACAGTAACACAAACACTCATAATCGTTTTAGTTTTTAGCTAATTCAATCGCAAAAGTACAAAAATTTTTTGAAAGCACCAAATGGAATTTGAAAAACATTTTTAAAGAATACGGAAATGGCTGTTTTCTTATCTTTCTTCCTTACTCCTTATGGTGTATTTAGATTGAAGGGGAAGCGGTTAAGCAGCCAATGCTGGAGCCCCTGCTGCGACACATCTTAACCAAATCTTCCCCTAATGCTTACTCATTTCTCTTTATTTTGATGGTCAGAAAGACCTGCGCCTCTGGGTGGGCATCGGGATTGATTTTGCTGATACGACACTCGAAAATGTCCGTCCAACCCATTTCGAGGAAGTTGGCGATCATTTCATTCTCTGCTCGTGGAATGTAGCCAATCAGAAACTCGTCCTCAACTTCGTTCTTCTTCATGCGCTCAAAAATCACTGCGACAGCATTTGAATCATAACGATTCTCCTTGTCGCGCTCCAACCTCAAAGTGGTTCCAACTTTGAGTTCGTCCCACACCTCGTCTGCATCGTGATACTTGCGACCTGCGAGGTGGCAATCCATCAAATACATTTTTTTCTTTGCAACCATAATTTTACCATTTTTTAGTTCGACAATTCAATTATCGCCGCAAAGATAAAACGAGGGGTGTTTCAAAACTCGAAACACCCTCAAAAGATTTAATACTTATTAAGAGAGTCTTCTAAGATTTTACGAATTTTAAGACGCAATTCTTCGGGTTCAAGCACTTCAAGGCTTTCGCCGTAGGAAATCAATTCGCCCACGAAATCGGGAGTCGGACGGATGTCGAGGGCGAAATCTGCATATTCATCGGTACAGGAAATCTCACGCTGCGAATGATGAAACGGCAGTGTGCGGAAATAGTCGGGTGTCCAGTCGTAGGCACGAATGACGACATGGGCCATCGGCGTTTGGTCTGCGGTAACACCGAAATACTCCGAGAAATATTCCTGTGGAGAAAAGTCGGCAGGCATTTCAAATGTTTCGTCGGAAAGTTCCACAGAAAGGATGCGATCCAAGGAATAAGTGGCAATGTGTACGCCCGTGAAAGCCAACAGATACCATCGCCGATGGAAAAGTTTCAAGGAGTAGGGAGAAACCACCTTTTTGTAACTTTCCGCGCCAAATCGCTGGTATTCGATTTGCAAACGCCTACCTGTCCTCATCGCCTCAATCATCGCGAGGAGATATTCTTCTCCGGCAGGCACATTTTCAAGCAAAATACGGTCTTTGAGCGAAACGCTGTTTGACAGGGCCGTATTGACCGTGAGCGTCGAGAGCATCCATCGTTCAATGGAATCGTCGTCGAGCACACTCGGATTTGCGATGTAATATTTATAGGTCTTTGGCTCGCACTCGATGACGATGCCAAACATATTGAGAATGGCATCTTTATGGCGATAGAACGACGTGCGCGTGATGGGTTTTCCGTCAATCACCTTGTCGCCGATCCATCGCTGATTGATTTCCTCAAGCGTCAGCCGCTTGTGCTTCCGAAGAAGCGTCACAAGCCATATATATTGTTGAAAAATTTTTGCCGGTTTCATAATGTCATTTTAAATTATTTCGCTTTTTTCCATCATCATTTCCATTGAAAAATTGTTTCAGCGGAAAATCGTTTTGACTCCATCGACAATGTAAACGCCTTTCTTGGTGATGCGGTTGAGGCGGCGACCCTGCAGGTCGAAGATGCCTTTGGGAGCGGTCGGAACGGTGGTGTTGATGATGCCGGAAGAGCCGTCGGAATAGACGAGGCGATAGGTCGTACCGTCATCATCGATGGTAGAATTTTGGAGCGTGTAGCCGTCGAAAGTGGGGAAAAGCGGATTGTCGAGTTCCGAGTTCGGACAGCTGTAAGTGTAGTTGGCGAGGCTTTTTCCGTCTTGGTTGGTGCAAATGTATTTCAGCACCGTGACGGGCGTGAATTTCCAGCCTGTTCCCGTCGGACGAATGGCATTTTCGGAGGCTGCCATCGCGTTTCTGTTCGACGGTGCCGTGGAGGAAACGGGAAAATAGATTTTTCCGCCGCCAGTAATCGTAAAATCGCCCTCGGCAGGCTGATAGGTCAGCGTGAGAAGGGTGGAAGCCGTGCCGACGATGTTTCCAATTTTATCGACGGCGGTGCTGCCCGGACTGCCCACGAATCGGCTCGTTTCCACGTTTTTCAGGCGGACTTTCGCCGTGAAACCGTCGCGGCTGTCGAAGGCCGACACCGTCCAAGCGTCGTTGGCGTAGATGTTGTCGGTGTGGGAAAGGCTCGACGCGCTCTTCACATCGCGAATCGAGCGCGTGGCGAAGCGTTCAACGGTGTTTGTGATGCGGAAAACGCCGTTTAATTCGGGAAAAACGAGGCTGTTTCGGGCTTCGTCGAGCGCGTTCTGCCATTGTTCGCGAGTCGTTCCGTCGGGATTTGCAACGAGCGACTGCAATGCTTCGATGCTCTCCAAAGAAAAAAGCCCCGGCGCTCGTTGGCTGCCGGAGGCGTAAGTTTTTGCTTGAGAAAGAATCGTTGCAGCTTCCCGTTGTAAATCGGCGGTGGTGGGCTGGACTTCGAATGTCGGAACGAAAATCCAAAGCCCTCCGCTTCCGTCTTCCGGGTCGCTGTAGAGGTTGATGGCGAATCCCTTGGCAGGCATCGCGCAGTTCATCCACTGGCCGCCGTGCTTGTCGCTGCGGATGGTGTAGTAATAATTCTGTCCTTCTACGCCGAAAGCCTTGTCGCCCACGACGAAATTATAGTTTTTCTTGTTGTTGTCATACGACCAACGACCATTCGTGTTGGCTGCCGAAGCCGTCGGATTCACCGAACCGTTGGGCTGAGCCTTGTTCACGAGAGCGTATTTTCCAGAGCCTTTCGGGTCGAGTTCCAAAGCCCAGAGTTGTGCGTCGTAGTTGCTGGCACCTTCTGCCGCTGCCACGTTGCCCCAGAGCATTCCGACGGCTGCGCCGTTGCTTTTTTGCTCGGAAAGCAAGGCCGAACCGCTTTGGACGAGTTCGATTTGACGATGGTCGCGCTCTACGCCACGCGAAACGATTTTATACCAATACCGATTCGCTTCCTCGCCCGTCGAAGACTGCGGAGCAACGAAATCTGCCGAAGCCGATGCGTCGGGCGTGGCACCGTCGTATTTCAGATACTGCGGATGATAGTTGTAGCCGCCGAGGTTGAGCATCGTCGTGTCCTGACGCATACGGTCGCGGAACGAAGTCCAGTTCTTTTTTGCCTGCGGAGTCCAACCGGCCTCAGCCAAAGCCATCAAACGCGGCAGGGCGAGGTATTCCATGTGTTCGGGCTCGCTGACGTGCTCGCACCAGAACGTGCCTTGCACACCGTAGTAATATTTCTTTTCGCG
Source organism: Prevotella sp. (assembly GCA_017538195.1). Classification (GTDB taxonomy): domain Bacteria; phylum Bacteroidota; class Bacteroidia; order Bacteroidales; family Bacteroidaceae; genus Prevotella. The sequence continues at coordinate 906 of JAFYJH010000128.1, read as the reverse complement.
GTCAGTTCCCACGACATTGTTCGGCACGGGCACATAGTTGTAAGTGGCCTGCAAGGTGTTGTCGCCACCGCCTGCGCCGTAGTCCGACTTGGTGGGCTTGCGGTTGATGTAGTACGAACCGCCACCGCTGTTGTATTCGGTGATGATGACCTTCAGACCGAGGTCGGCAGCCATCGAAGCACCTTTCTGACAGGGATTCCAACTATAAATGATCGCCTCGCTGTCTTGAATCAGTTTCGTGTCGGCCCCACCGGCGGTAATCGCCTCGTTCCACACGGCAATTCGCTTGCCGAGCGTCTGGAGATGGGCGGCAATCTGCTTTGTGAAACGGCTCTGGAGTTGCGAATAGTTCGTCATTCCCTCTTTCTGATAAAGAGCCTGACACTGGGCGTTTGCCTGCCATGCATTCGTGGGACATTCGTCGCCGCCGACGTGGAAAATCTCACTCGGGAAAAGCGGGGCAATTTCCGTCAAAATATCCTTCGCAAACTGCACGGCGCGGTCGTTTGCCACGTTGAGAACATCTTGCGAAATACCACCCGAAACCCACACGTTGTGCGAACCATTCGGCGTACAACTGAACTCAGGATAAGCCGTCATTGCTGCGGCGAGGTGGCCGGGCATCTCGATTTCGGGAATGACCGTGATGTGGAGTTTCTCGGCGTAGGCCACGACATCGCGAATCTCGTCCTGCGTGTAGAAATAAGGGCCGTATTGCTCGTTGGTCCAGTATTGGCCGTATTTCAAATCGGTATTATAGGAATTTGCGCGCGTGGCAGCCACGGTCGTCAGTTTCGGATATTTCTTCACTTCGACGCGCCAGCCTTGGTCGTCGGTCAGGTGCCAGTGGAAGAAATTCATCTTGTAATAAGCCATGATGCGCAGCATCTTCTTGATTTCCTCGAC
>JAFYJH010000127.1 GCA_017538195.1 Prevotella sp. | reverse complement strand
GTTTGCAGGTCGTTCAGAAAATCGTTGGGAATGATTTTCAGAGATGTTCGTGAAAGGTCGATTTTCTTCGATTTTCCGTCGCCTTTTTTCCGTAAAACCGCCATAAACAGCCCTTCGCCGCGTGTCAGACCCGGAATGAAACGATAGACGGGCGCGGTGAAATCGGGTAGGAGAGAGCCGGTGATGCGCCAGTCCGTTTCGATGGGAATTTCGACGGGCTCGGCATCGAGTTCCTCTATCATCCAACGAATATTTTCCTCGTTTTCCTTTGTATTCAATGTACAGGTACTATAAATCAGATGGCCGCCGTCGCGCAGGCAAGCCCAAGCGTCGGCGACGATTTCGCGTTGCAGCCGCCAGCATTTTTCGACGTTTTCAGGGCTCCATTCGCCGATGCTGTCCGCGTCCTTGCGGAACATTCCCTCGCCCGAACACGGCACGTCGCAGAGAATCAAATCGAAAGTGAGTTTGGCTTTGCGAATGTCTTTCGGGAAACCATTTGACACAATAACTTTTAATTTTTCATTTTTAATTTTTAATTTTGAAGGCCAAAGGCCTGAGAGTTGCCATTTTTGCAGGTTTTCCGAGAGAATCTGGGCGCGTTTCGGATTCGGCTCGTTGCTCACGAGCGTGCTTCCTTCAGGCAGATTGCTCAAAAGGATGGTCGATTTGCCGCCGGGGGCAGCGCAGAGGTCGAGAAAAGCAGTCCCCCTCAGTCCCCCCAACTGGGGGGAAGAAAGGTGGCGCAAAACGTGGTCGAGGAACATCGACGAGGCTTCCTGAACATAGTAGCAACCGGCGTGGAGTAGCGGGTCGAAAGTGAAAGTTGGACGCGACGGCAAATAATAGCCGCCCCGACACCACGGAACCGCCTCAGCCTCCATCGCCATCGCCGTTTCATCCTCGTCCGAAGCGACGGAATCCTCCGAAAACCGATTCACCCGAATGCTCACGGGCGGTTCCTCTTCAAACGCTTTCAGATAGCGTTCAAAGAGTTCCGACCCCATCATTTCACGGGTCTGTTGTAGGAATTTCTCTGGCAGTTGCCTCATTTTTTTCGCCCTTTGCAGTTGTCAAATTCTCGTTTACAGTGCAAAAATACAAAAAAAATCGGTTAGGACAATGATTCCTTCGTTAATTTTTTTTGCAATTGATTTCTTTTTTTTAAAAAAAATAATTATCTTTGCAGGCGAAAAAATTTTAACTAAAATAATTTATTAACTAAAAAACAAAAAACAATGTTACAAGATTTATGGAACAACAATCGCATGGTGGCGATGCTGATTGCGATTTTGATTGTGGTTGTGCCCTTTCTCATTTACTATGTGATTGAGGCCAAGAAGAAACACCCGAAGGGTCTGATTTCGGCTGCTCTGTCGAACATGGGCGAGCGATTCGGTTACTACATTATGAACGCGGTGCTGCTGCTGTTCTTGTGCTCGAAGTTCGGCATCAGCGACGACATTGCTGGCTGGATTTACGCCGTGTTCTACTTCCTGATTTATGTGCTGAGCCTGCCGGGTGGCATGGTGGCGGACAAGTTGCAGAACTTCAAGGGCACGATTATGGCGGGTCTGCTCGTCATGGCGACGGGCTATGTCATCCTGTCGTTGCCGGTGTTTGGCGGAAGTCCGGGCGCAGTTCCCATATGGGTGCTTGTGCTGACTTGCTTCGCCCTCGTGCTGATTGCTGCCGGTAACGGTTTGTTCAAGGGCAATTTGCAGGCCATCGTGGGTCAGATGTATGACAATTACGAGGCTGAGGCTGCGAAGAACGGTGATGAGGCACTGGCTATCGCCAAGTCGCGTCGTGACAGCGGTTTCCAGATTTTCTACGTTTTCATCAACATTGGCGGTGTGATTGCGCCTTTCGTTGCGCCGTTGCTGCGTAGTGCGATGCTCAAACTCGACGGTTTTATCTACAATGCCGACCTGCCTCGTCTGTGTCACGGTTTTTTGAATAATACGCTGCAAGGCGATGATATGCAGAACCTTACGACCCTTGCCAATAACTCGCTCGATGGCTATCAGATGGGCGATATGGCGACTTTCTGCACGAACTATCTTGAGAGTTTCAACACGGGCGTACACTATTCGTTCATCGCGTCGGCTTTGGCGATGATTGCGTCGTTCCTCATCTTTGTGGCTACGCGCAAGGTTTATCCGAATCCTGTCAAGAAAGTGAAGGCCGCAGAAACCGTTTCCAAGGAAGAGGTTGCTGCCGATTCCAAGGAAATTAAGCAGCGTCTGTATGCCTTGTTCGCCGTGTTGGGCGTGGCGGTGTTCTTCTGGTTCTCGTTCCATCAGAACGGTCAGTCGTTGTCGGTGTTTGCCCGCGACTTCTGCGACACCAACGCCATTGCTCCCGAAATCTGGCAGTGCATCAATCCGTTCTTCGTGATTGTGCTGACTCCGATTATTATGATTTTGTTCGGTGCGTTGGCCAAGAAAGGCAAGGAAATTTCGACACCGAAGAAAATCGCGTTTGGTATGTTCATTGCCGCCTGCGCCTACATCTTCCTCATGGCAATTTCCGTTTCCAACGGCTATCCTTCCGGCGAAACATTCAAGAGTTTGCCCGAAGCGATGAAAGTGTCGATGAAAGCCGGTCCGTGGGTGCTGATCGTCACCTATTTCTTCCTGACGGTGGCCGAATTGTTCATTTCGCCGCTCGGTTTGTCGTTTGTGTCGAAGATTGCGCCGCAGCACTTGCAAGGCATTTGTCAAGGTCTGTGGCTGTGCGCAACGGCCATCGGCAACCTGTTCATCGCCCTCGGCGTGACGATGCTCAACAGTTTCCCGCAGCAGTGGCAATGCTGGGCTGTGTTTGCCGGTTTCTGCCTGATTTCGATGGCTGTGATGCTGGGAATGCTCAAATGGCTTGAGAGAGTAACGAAGTAATACTTTTTAAAATCAATAATTATGTTTGAAGGTCAACCGAAAGGTCTATATGCTTTAGCGCTTGCCAACACAGGCGAGCGCTTTGGCTATTACACGATGATTGCCGTGTTTGCGCTGTTTTTGAGGGCAAACTTCGGCCTTGATGCTTTCTGGGCAGGTGAAATCTACGGTGATTTCCTCGGATTGGTCTATTTCCTGCCGATTCTCGGCGGTATGATGGCCGACAAGTTCGGCTATGGAAAGATGGTCACGATTGGTATCATCATTATGTTCTTGGGCTACTTGCTTCTCTCTTTCCCGCTCGGTGGAAAAGTTGTGGGACTCGTGGCGATGCTCATTGCGCTGTTGCTCGTCAGTTTCGGTACAGGTCTGTTCAAAGGCAATTTGCAGGTGATGGTCGGAAATCTCTACGACGACCCGGAATATGCCGACAAGCGCGACGCAGGTTTCTCGATTTTCTACATGGCCATCAACATCGGCGCCCTCTTTGCACCGACGGCAGCCATTAAGATTTCCGAGTATGCCAGAGACAACCTCGGCTATACGGCTCCGGGCGAGGCTTATCACTTCGCGTTTGCTGTGGCCTGTGCGTCGCTCATCCTCTCGATAGCCATTTATTACGCTTTCCGCGGCACATTCCGCCACACCGAAGGCGGTAAGAAAGCAGTTGCTGACAAAGCGGCCAACGTGGCTGCCGAACCTGAACTTTCAAAGGAAGAAACTAAGCAGCGCATCGTGGCATTGTGCCTCGTTTTTGCCGTCGTGATTTTCTTCTGGATGGCATTCCACCAGAACGGCCTTTCGCTGACTTATTTCGCTGACGAATTCACTGCAAGGACAGCCTCTGGCGTTCACACGATGCCATTCGACGTGTGGAATCTCGTCATGATTATTTTTATCGTCTATGGCGGTTTTTCATTCTTCCAAAGCAAGACGCAGAAGGCGAAAACCATCTCGGCAGTCGTCGTTTTGGCAGCGTTGGGCGTACTCGTCTATAAATATCATCAGGCAACAGGTTCGATTGGCATCTCGGCTCCGATTTTCCAACAGTTCAACCCGTTCTACGTGGTAGCTCTGACGCCTGTTTCGATGGCGATTTTCGCTTCGCTGGCGAAGAAAGGCAAGGAACCTTCTGCACCGCGCAAGATTGCCTACGGTATGATTGTGGCAGCCGTCGCATTCGGCGTGATGATTTTCGCGTCGGTTGGTCTGCCGATGCCGCAGGAGGAAATCGGTCCCGACGGTCAGCCTGTGGGCATGCACGTGGCCGATGTCTCGCCTTACTGGCTCATCAGCACCTACCTGATTCTGACTTTCGGAGAGTTGTTGCTGTCGCCGATGGGAATTTCCTTCGTGTCGAAAGTGGCTCCTCTGAAGTACAAGGGTCTGATGATGGGCGGTTGGTTTGGTGCGACGGCCATTGGCAACAAGCTCGTCAGCGTGGGCGGCTATCTCTGGGGCAACATGCCGCTGTGGATGGTCTGGACGGTATTCCTCGTGCTCTGCATCCTCTCCGCGCTGTTCATGTTCGCGATGATGAAGCGATTGGAGAAAGTGGCGAAGTAAAACTGCTTGCAAGAATATGAAAAAAGCGTGAATCGATGAGGATTCACGCTTTTTTTGACGAATAGAACCGCTTATTTCACCGTGACTTTCTGCGAGCGAATCACGTTCTTGTTCTGCATCTTCACGATATAGATGCCGTTGGCGAGGTCGGCAGCGACGGCGGTCGGATTCTGCACGAACTTGACGAGTTTTCCGTCGGCGGTGTAGATCCAAGCCTTTTCGACGTTGCGGAAGTTGAATTTTCCGTCGTTGAGGAAGGTTTCGGAAGCATCACCCTTCACGACATCCACGCCAGAAGGTCCGTTGAGATTCTCAGGCTCGTCGGCAACGCCTTCATCGACGGGGCTGACGGGCGGCTGACGCTGCTCGTTTGTTCCGCTGATTTCGAGGCCGACGTCAATCGTAAAACCTTTGGCGGTGAGGCCGACAGGACCGGGATGAGGATACCAAGCGTCGGAGAAAATCATACGGATGCGTGATTTTCCAGTGACGGCATCGTCGGGCACTTTGAACGAGAAGGGTTTCAGATTGTCGATGTTGGTTTTCTTCTGGTTGCTCTGTCCTTGTTCGGCGATGAGTTCGTCGGTGCTGCTCTCGAAGAATCCGTTGATGTTCCAGTCGGCGAAAGTGGTCATCGTACACCATTGCAGGCCGTCGTCGTGATTGCAATAGGTGTAGGAAAGGTTGATCACGTCGCCCTGCTTGGCCTTGATGACAGCGGTTTTCGTGGCATCGACATAATTTAGGTCATCCTCGGGAACGGCAGTGTTGCTCGTGTAGTTGATATTCTGAATGCTGGCGCCCGTCGTGGTCATGCTTGTCAGATAACGACCAATGACTGCGATGTGGGCATTTTCGGACTGCGGATTGAGTTCGCTCACGCCATAGACAAGGCCGTCGCTGGCATCTTGCGGAACGTTGCTGCTGCGGCTGACTGCCACCCATTTCGGCTCGCTGTAGGTTTTGAGGTCGGTCGAAACCGAGCGGACACCGAACCAAGGCTCTTCGCCCTCGGCCATCGGCATGTCGCCGACGAAAGCCGACCAAGCCTGAACGTGGCTGACAACGCTGACGCGACCGTTTTCGCCGTTTTTGTAGAGCACTTCATAGTGATCGACGTTGCCTTCATCGTTATAGACGAGTCCGTAGGGGCTTGCGCCGCTCTGGTTGAGGCTCCAGTTCAACTTCACGCTGAGTTTCGACGATGTTTCCTTCTTCACTTCGGCCAAAATGTCACTGATTTCCGCCGGAGTCGTCTTCACGTTGTCGTTGAGTTGGAGTTCGCCGACATAGACTTGATAGTCGCTCGTAACATTCTTCGCACGCAGACCGACGAAATCAATCTGGTCGCCGCTGGAAATGCCGTCGAGCGTGATGGTTTTCTCTTCCCAAGTCTTTCCAGATGTCGCTCCGACGGGGAATTCCTTCCATTGTCCGCCAACTTTCACGATGAGGTAGAGGTTGGTGTCGGTCGTGCCTTCTTTCTTCGTTTTCACGGCGATTTTCGCATACGGAGTGCCGGAAGTTCCCGTCAAAGCGGTGCGGAAGAGCACGAGGTCAGCCGAGCCGCTGCCGTTGCCCTTCAGACTGAGGCACGAGCCGCCCATATAGGCATCTTCGATGGTGAATTCGGGGTTGAGAACGGTCGAAACATTCTTCGTTCCGGCGTTATAGACGAGCCAACGATAGGTCGGCACGATGTCTTGCGTCGAAAGGTTGTACCAATTGCCGTGGGTTTTCTTTCCTTTGTAGGTATAGACCTCGCCGATACCCGTATTGAAATAGGTGTGGAAAGGATATTTGCCCTGAATCGTGCTGCGCTCGGGGAAGTAGGTGGCGAGTCCGCCGAAGGTCGAAAGCGGCGGCGTGTTGCCGTTCCAACCCCAACTGTTGCCCGTGTTGTTCATTGTAGGCAAGTTCGCCGGATTGCGATTACCGCCTGAAAAAGCACGTTCCAACAACGCCTGATAGTTGGTTTGGAACTCCTTGGAATCGTTTCCTACGTTGTAACTCCAGAAACGACTGCTACCGTGTTCACCCCAGAGCACGGCACCGATGTCGTGGCCTGCAAGGTTCGTCCACGAGCGGTCCATCGACACGATCCACACGCCGGCATAAAGTCCGTCGGTAGTTCCCATCGCGTTTTTGGCAGCCGTTTCCGAACTTGTCATATAGCGCGAACTGATAAAATCGCTGCTCGAATAGTTCAGGAACGTGTCGGCTGTGCGACCTTCGGAGTTGCCGAAAATGGCGTTTACATTGGCATCGGTCAGCAGCGAAATGTTGGTGTAAAGACCGATGTGGAAATTGTTGAATCCACGTGCGGCAGCCTCTTTGTAAAGGGCTTTGTGGAAGGCAATGATCTCGGAATTGGAGTAGGAGCCATCTTCCCAGTTGTAGTTGATGCCGTCGGCACCGAAATACATCAACACGCTGATGAGCGGCTTTACGTATTTGAACGAACCGTCGGCGTTTTTCTCGGTGATGAGCTTCGAATAGGCTTGGTCGCCCGATCCGGGTGTCCACGACTCGAAGAACTTGATGCCCGAAAGAATGTCGGTTCCGTTCTGGTGGGCAGCGTCAATCCATGCGCCCGGCGCTTGGAAAAGTCCGTGGTTCCACGAGCCGAACATGTAGGTGTAGTTCCAGAACGAATAGGTGTCGTCGCCGACGTTGGTTCCGGGATAGCCGCCAATCGACTTCGCCGTTCCCATCGGAATGTTCATCCACAGGCGGCGCGTGTTTTTCACGCCGGTGTAGAGTTGGTTGGACTGGTCGTTGATGACGGCGCGAGGACGCACGTGTGAGCGCACGAACTCAATGTCCATCATGTTGAAACCTGCTGCCTCGAATTCCGCCTGCGTTGGGTATTGCCGACCGGCCTGCTGTGCGTCGTAGAAGAGGTTGAGCAGATTGCCGTCGGTGAACGGGGCGAAGTCGAAGATTTCTCTCGATGCCGAAGGGTCGTACTGAGCCTTGGCCGTCTGCACGTTGGCCGTGAAAAGCATCACGAGTGCAGAAATCAATAAGATTTTTTTCATAAATACTCCTTTTTTAAAATTTATCATTTATTATTTTTCACTTATCACTTATCGCTTATTAGAAATTCGGCCTATCGACATCCCACCAGATTCGCGTCGATTGCCAGTCCTCACCGCCGAGTGCGTCGAGTCCCGTCGCGATGATGTCTGCCACGGAAGCGTCGTCGGTGTCGGGGAAGGGCGCACGGCGAATGATGTCGCCATACTTCAGCGAACCGTCGCCCTCGTCGGCATTGAGCACGGGGAAGAGTTTCGGATAGCCAGTGCGACGCAGTTCCGTCCAAGCCTCGAAAGAGTAGGGGAAACTGGCGATGTACTTCTGCGTGATGATTTTTTCGAGTTTCGTTTCTTGCGAGTCGCCCTCGTCCCATTTCACGCCGATTTTCGTCACGCTGGGTTCGTCGGGCACGTTGCCGAGCGGATCGTGATAGGTGTAGGGCGAGGCTGCGGTCTGCGCCATGTAGTCAGTCATCATATTCGTGTAGTTGTTGATGGCTTCTTCGTAACTGCGCTCGTAGATGTAGCCGTTGAGAATGCCTCGCTCGTAGAAGAACTGCGCCGATCCGCCCATGTTCCAACCGCGCACGGCTCCTTCAGCTCGCAGGAAATCGACCTCCGAAACTTTCATGATGTAGAGCGGCGCGTCGAACATATCGTCTTTTTCAAAGACGCTGCACGACAGCATCGGATTCGACGATGCACTCTGGCCCATGCCCGGATGGATGCCTTCGCGCAGTCCGACGATGCGGGTGTCGGCTGGCAAGATTTCGCCAGTTTTCGGATTGACCATGTTTCCACTGTTGTTCTTGAACAGCGGCATATCGCCTTTGACATAAGGATGGTTCAGGCTCATCAGCAGACTTTCAAACGACGCGCTCAGTCGAGCGTCGCCCCATGTGATCCAAATCATGTTGAGCGGATGGCTGAAACCGAGATACAATTCCAACAGCGCAAATTCTTGGTCGATGTCCTCAATGACACCGCCTGCGACGGCCTCCTCAGCCCATTTTCGCGCCAGTTCCGGCTCGACTTTCACGCTGTGCATCGCAATGCGCAGTTTCAGCGAGTTGGCGAAGCGAATCCACGAGTCCATGCCCGTTTTTCCGAGGTATTTGTCCTTTGAAATCTCCAGATTTTCGTCCATCAGTGCCTGCAACTTCGTCTTGTACCAGTCGGGGCGCGAGTCGTAGTGGCGCAGACAGGCCGTAATCAGGTCGATGTGGGAAACGATGCTCTTGTAGATGTGTTCCGCGCCGTTGTAGGTGAAGGGTGCGCCCTGCTTGTTCACGAGGAATTCTTCGTAGGGTAGCGCACCGTGAATGTCGGTGATTTCCTGCGTCGAATAGTCGAACATCAGCAGGTAGATGGCCTTCATTTCGGGAATCGAGTCGATGGCTGGATGGTTCAGCAGCGGAATCATCGCGTTTTTCACCAAGAGATAGAGGCTGTTGGGGCCGCCGTTGAACTCCGTGCTGACATCGTAGCTCGTCTGGAGCGTTCCGTACATGAAATCGTAGTGGGGAACGGTCGTGTATTGCGCGTAGTTGTCGGGACCGAGCGAGAACTGCCGCTGATAGGCGTGTTCGCCCGGATAGGAGGCGTTTTTACCGCCTCGCATCGAATATTGTCCGCCTTTCGCCTGCTTCAGATAAGTGTCGAGGCTGGCGAGTGCGTTGTCGAACTGCGCTTCGGTGATTTCGATGTTGTAGTCGATTTTCGCCGGATTGCCGTGATAGACCGAGTCTTCGAGGGCTTCCTGATTGAAGTTCAGCGTGTCGATGGGATCGTCGAAATCGAGGCACGAAGTGAGTCCGAAAACGGCGACGAATGTCCATATAAACTGATATTTTTTCATGATTTTCATTGTTTTAGAAGTTCATTTTCACGTTAAAACCGTAGGAGCGGGTCGAGGGCATGTTAAACAACTCGAAACCGCCGAGTCCGTTGCCTGTCGAGAGCGACACATCGGGATCGACGGGCGCTTTCTTGTAGAGGAAGAAGAGGTTGCGCCCGATGAACGACAGCGCGAGATTCTTGCCTTCGCCAAAGACGTTTTTGAACGTATAGGCCAGCGAGAGTTCGCGCAGGCGGAAGTTGGTTGCGTCATAGACATAGAGCGGCGAATACTGGCTGTTTCGCGCACCCATCACCTGATAGTAGTTGCGCACGCCGATGAGTTGTCCGCTGCCGTCGGGCAGGTACATCGCAGGTTCGCCGCTGGCCGTGTAGAGGTTGTTCGCGTAGGCGTAGTCGCGAGTGTCGGCAGTGCGCTGCGAGAGTCCCATTTCGTCGAGGAAGGCTTCCGTCAGCGAGATGACCTTGCCGCCGATGCGTCCGTTGATGAGGAACGAGAGTTGGAAGTCCTTGTAGTTCAGCGTGTTCGTCCATCCGAGTTGATATTTCGAGTTCATGTTGCCGATATACTTCGTGTAGCGGCCTTCCTTCATGATGTTTCCGTTCGACGAGAGGAAAATCGTGCCGTCGTCATTGTGGCGGATGTCGCGCACGTACATGTCGCCGAAGGTGTCGCCCTCGGAATAACGGACGCGCACGCCTGCCACGTCGGTGTAGATGAGTTTCTTGCGGCCTGCCTCGTCGTAGCCCACGGCCAGAACTTTGTTGTCGTTGTACGAGAAGTTCACGGCAGTGCGCCAGCGCAGCGACCTTCCGAAGCGGAAGTTGTAGGCGAGCGTCGTCTCAAAGCCTTGGTTGCGCAGTTTCGCCGAATTTTCATAGACATTGAGTCCTGCCACGTTGCCGATGTTCATAAACAGGCCGGAAACGGTGGCGAGGTAATAAGTGATGTCGAAACTCAGGCGATTGTCGAAGAAGAGCATTTCCAGACCCGTTTCAAACGAATGGGTGCGCTCAGGTTCGGCATTGGTGAAGAGCGTGGAACTTGTGGCGGTCATTGCGCCCGTGCTCGAACTGCGGCTGGCGAGGTTGTAGTAGCGGTTGGGCACGGCGTTACCGACTTCCGAATAGGAAACGCGCAGTTTGGCGTAGTCCCACCATTTCGGCAGCGTCACAAGTTCGTTTAACAGGGCATTTGCGCCAAAACCGAAGTAGTCGTAGTGCTGCGGCTTGTCGGGCCACTGCTTGAAAACGCGATATTGGTCGCTGCGATAGGAAGCATCAATGTAAATTTTCTCCTTCCAACCGAATTGCACCGTTCCGAGCCATGCGCGGTCCCAATTCGAGGTTTCGTTTTCGCTTGTCACGCCGCTACTGCCGAAGGACGTGTTGAAACGGTTGATTTCGGTCGAAATTTTCTGGTTCAGCGGATCGACGTAGGTCGCATTGGCGAGGTAAGTGCCGTAGTTGCTGCCTTTCGTCGTGTGGCCGACCCATCCGGCAGATGCGCTCACGCTCCACGTGTCGGCGAAGGTCTTGTTGTAAGACAGCAGGAAGTCGAGATACATTTCCGTCGAGTTGTCGCGACGCTTGTTGTAAGTTCCGAAATCGTACATCGAAGCCGGCGCGAAAGTCGATGCGTAGCGACCGCCTTCCTCCTGATATTTGTCGTGGTCGAAATTGAATCGAGCCTGTAGGGAAAGACCGTCGTAGATGTCGAGAAGTCCGTGGAAACCGCCGTAGATTCGGTCGTTTCGGTTGATTCCCCAGTTCTGGTTGAGCAGCCAGTACGGATTGTTCTGACGGGCGTCGAGATAGGCGTAGTTCATCATCGGACCTTTCAGCGTGGCGACGTCGTTCTGCCGAATGAAACCGTTGTCGGTCTGCACGTAGTGGCCTTGCGGATCAGACAGCCAAGTGCCCTCGCTGAGCGCGTAGTTGTCGCGATAATACTGCATGTCGATGTTGCGCGGAGCCGTGTAGAGGTGGTAAATCGGGTTGCCGACCGTTCCACCGCCGATGCGGTTCTTGGTTTTCGTCTGCACGTAGTTCAACGAGGCGTTCAGCGTCAGCCGATCCCAAATTCTGTAGGTCTGGCGGAACGCGAAGGTGTTGCGGTTGTAGGTGTTGCTCTCGACGAGTCCCAGCGCGTGGCTGTTCGCCACCGAAACATAGGTCTGAATCAAATCCGTACCGCCCGAAACCGACACCGAGTTGTTCGTCGTCACGCCCGTGCGATAGAAGTCCTTCACATCGTCGTTGCCGTAGTTGCGCAGGTGAATATCGCGCTCGTAGGGAATCTTGTCCGTTGCACGCGATTTTGCCATCGTCGGCGACTCGCTGATGCGTCCGCCCCAGCCGTTGGCCTCGCCGAGATAGCCCTGTGCATCGACCGCTGCGCCGTAGGTGTTCTGGATTTCCGGCAGCAACAGCGGCGTGTCAAACGTGATGTTGCCCGTGTAGTTCACCGACAATTTTCCGGCCTTGCCCTTCTTCGTCGTAATCATAATGACGCCATTCGCAGCCCTCGAACCGTAGAGCGCAGCGGCGTTGGCACCCTTCAGCACGTTCATCGACTCGATGTCGTCGGCGTTGATCATCGAAAGCGCGTCGGCACCCTCGGCATTGGAATTTTCCGTCATGCTCTGGGCATCGTTGATTTGTCCGCGAGTTTCGTTGGTCATGGGTACGCCGTCGATGACAATCAGCGGCGACGAACCTGCCAAAATCGACTTGTTACCACGAAGTTGGATGCGTGAAGCACCGCCTGCACCGCCTGCACTCGGCGTGACGACGATACCTGCCACCTTGCCCTCCAACGAGTTCGCCACGTTCACATCCTGCACCTTCATCAGATCCTCGGATTTCACTTGCTGCGTGGCGTAGGTCAGCGATTTTTCCTTTCGCAGAATACCCATCGCCGTGACGACCACTTCGCGGATGTTGTGCCCCGTTTCCGGCTTCATCGCGACGCTCAGCGGCGTTCTCACGCTCGCGTTCAGTTCCTGCGTCTCGTAGCCGATGTAGGAAATGGCGATGGTGGCCGTCTGGCCCGTAATCGGAAGTGCGAATCGACCGTCGATGTCGGTAATCGTCTTCGTGTTGCTTCCCTTGATGGCGACCGTCGCTCCGATGAGCGGTTCGCCCGTTTCGTCAACCACCGTTCCCGTCACGTTTCCGGCAGTGTTCTGCGCTGCCAAGTCCGTCACGCAAAGCATACTGACGAAAAGTAACAGTAGTGCAAAAAATTGTTTCCTCATTTTCTTTAGATTTTGTTGATTTAGATTTTTATAAAAATTCGTTTCGCCTGCAAAGGTATAGAAAAAGTTTTGAATAAAAAACATAAAACCGATAATTATTCTCCCTGCGGCCTCGTTTTCCACGTGTAGCCTTTCAACGGGCGTTTTTCGGGCCACAGATACGACAAAATCAGCGCGACGATGACGCTCACGGCGATGGCGGTGAAGCCGAAGAGCAGGAAGTTGGCATCGGTGTAGAAATTCATCCAGAAAACGGTCGCCGTGCCTGCGAGGAAACCGACGAAGGCTGCGCGTGCGCCGATGCGTGGGAAGAAGATTCCCATCAGGAACAGACCGCCGACGGCACCGGAAAGCAGACCGAGAATCGTGTTGAAATAGTCGAGCAGCGACTGGATGTTCATCGTGGCCATCAGAATGGCGATCACCATACCAATCAGACCGGCGACAATGCCCGTGATTCGGGCGGTTCTGACGGTTTCCTTGTCGCTGATCGTCGGACGGATTTTCTTCCAAATATCGACGGTGAAAGCGGTCGAAATCGAGTTGATGTTCGACGAAATCGTGGACATCGTGGCGGCGAAAACGGCTGCAATGAGCAGTCCGGCGATGCCTGCGGGCAACTGGCTCATCATAAAGAACGGAAAGACGGCGTCGGTCTTTTGCATCGTCAGGTCGATGGCCGTCGGATGGGTCTGGTAGAAGGTGTAGAGGCCGGTTCCGATGGTGAAAAACGCGATGGTGACAATGACCGACATCATTCCGTTTGTCAAGATGCTTCGGGCGGCGGAACGCTCGTCTTTCGTCGTGAGATAACGCTGAATGACGGTCTGGTCGGACGTGTAGGAAATCAGATTGTTGGCGAGTCCGCCGAGAATGACGACCCAGAACGTGGCCGTGCGGTAGTCGAACGACCAGTTGAACAGGCGGAACTTGTCGTTGGCAGTGGCGATTTGGAAGAAATCCGACGCTCCGCTGCCCGTGTTCAGAATGAGGTAGCCGGCGGCGAGGAAAGCACCTCCGACGAGGATGATTCCCTGCACGACATCGCCCCAAACGACGGCCTCGACACCGCCCATCGTGCAATAGACGATGGTGACGACGGCCATCACGACGATGCAGACGAAAATGTCGATGCCCGTCACGGCGGTCATTGCGAGCGAGGGCAAAAACAGCACCAAGGCCATTCGAGCGACCATAAACACGATGAACAGCACGGAAGCCATCAGTCGGATGGCGTAGGAAAAGCGATGTTCGAGATATTCGTAGGCGGTCGTAACGTTCAGACGGCGGAAAAACGGCAGGAAATACTTGATGACGGGGAACGACACGATGAGAATACAAATCTGCATCGGGTAGTAAGTCCAGTCGGTCATATACGCTTTCGCCGGAATCGACATATAGGTGATGGCCGAGAGCATCGTGGCGAAAATGCTGATGCCTGCCGCCCACCACGGAATACGGTTGCCGCCCTTGAAGAAGTCTTCCGAACCCGATTCCTGTTTCATAAAATAGTAGCCGAGCAGCAGCATTGCGATGAGATAGACGACGAGCACAATCCAGTTGAGCAAGCCGAATTTCGCCGTGTAGCTGATGCTGAGTTTCGACGCGGTAGCCGAGCGGATGCCGGGCTTCTGTTCGCCGTTAATAATATAATAGGTGTTGGCCTCAGTGCCTTTCACAACGGCGGCTCCGGCGCGAGCCAACCGTTTGTCGGCAAACTGCGACGACCACGCGCCCGTGATGGTGTTATAGACGAGCAGCGAGTCGCGGAACTGATACCAATCGGCCTCGTGAGCGAGGTAGTCGGGCTGCGGATTTTGCAGTGCCGACTCGAAAATCTGCTTGTTCACACCGCCGAAAAACAGGATGTTGTTGGCTCCGCAGGGCAGGGCAGTCGCGCCGACGAGGGCAAAGCCCCCCTCGCTCCCCCCAACTGGGGGGAAGATGGGTGATGATTGTTGGGTGTTGGGTGTTGAATTCTGAGGGATGATTTTTGAAGTTTTCGTTTTCAGATTCCACGCGATTCCCGCTTCGCTACATTTTTTTGTCGCAGGGTCGAAACCGCCGAAAAGATACAATTCCTGACCGATTTCGCCGTTCTGAACCACCAAACAAGGCTGCAAACGAGCTCCAATATCCGTTTTCGGGAACATTTCAGTCCATTTTTTCGCGTTTTTTCCATAATCCAAGCCGAAAACCGCCTTGTTGGGCTCGCCGTCGGTCTGTCCGCCTGCGACGTAAATTGTTCCGTTGTCATAAACGGCGGCATGTTGGTCGAGGCCGACGGGCAAGGCCGGAAGCGGCTTCGTTTCGACCTTCCCGTCCTTGAAAACGAGCAGAAAAACGCCGTTTTCAGACGATTTTCCGTCGGCAGTTCCACCGATGCAAACCAAGCCTTCAGGCACGGCAACCGTCGCGCCGTAGGCAAGCGGTTTCGGCAGTTCGCCAACCTGTTGCCAAGCGTCGCCGTCGAGCGCGAAAATCTCGGCATAGAACCGCTTCTGACCGCCCTCTGCGGCAGGCGTTTCGGGGAAATTGCAGCCCCCAGCCACCATAAGGCGACTGTCCGCCACGCCTGCAAACGGCGCAGCCACACCTTGCACACTGTCGCCCACCGCCAACTGCGGCAGGTCGCTCACCTCGAAATGATTAAACTTCTTCTCGTCGTTTTTGCTTCCGCAACTCGTCGTCAGCATCGCCGACAACACGAAAAATGTTGCAATTTTCAGAATTTTCATATCGTAGTTCTTTTATTTAATTTTTTTTGCTGCTCTCCCATCCCGTTCAAATTCAACTGCTTCATCGCCTTGTCAAAGTCACTTTCCAACAGCCGCATCTCACGTTCACGGTAGATTTCAAACTCGCGTTCAGCCTTTTCGATGGCTTCTTGATGGGAAACGCTGCCGTTGCCTTCGAGGATGTTCTTCCGCAGGCGCAGAATCTGGTCGTCAAGTGCGGCGATCCAGTCGGCCATTGTCATCGGGTTCTGTTCCAAAGCCTGAAACTCGGCATAGTCGAGGAACTGCGAGGTAAGCAGATTCAGCCTTTGCAACTCCAATTCCGAGAGGTAGTTCTTCGCTATTTTCACATCGTCACGTGTCACGTAATTGCCCTTGAAATTCGTCATTCCAACAAATGGCTTTTGATTGTCCACACGCTCAAAAATCAATTCCGCTGCCGTATGTTCGTGTACGGCGTAGTGCATTTTGTTCTGCACGGTGGCAAAAAACAGTTTCGTCATTTTCGAGCGAGGGTCGTAGTCCGTCGAAGTCGCGTAGATGTCCGTCACCTGCTGATAGAAATTTCGCTCGCTGCTACGAATGTCGCGAATGCGTTGCAGCAACTCCCGAAAATAGCGGTTTCCACCCTGTTTCAGCCGCTCGTCGTCCATCGTGAAACCCTTTTGGATATACTCGTGCAGCCGTTGTGTAGCCCAACGGCGGAAACGCACGGCAACGGGCGACTGAACGCGATAGCCGAGGGCGATAACCACATCAAGATTATAATAATCTACATGATAGTTTTTACCGTCCGTCGCAGTTGTTCGGAATTTCCGAACAACTGATTCCCGATCCAATTCCCCATCCTCAAAAATATGCTTGATGTGCTCACTGACATTCGACTTGCTCGATTGATAAATTTCCACCAACTGAGCCTGTGTCAGCCATACATCCTCGTCGGCAAAGCGAGTATTCACGCTTACTTTGCCGCTCTCGTCCTTGTATAGAATTAGTTTATTTTCCATCATCATCTTCCGTTCTGCCAAAGCGGAAATTTTTATGACATCTTTTATACCTTATTCCTTTAAGATTTGCTTCGATATATCATCAACTCGTTGCCATTTTCGTCTTTCCAATCTTTCCACCCATTAGAAGAACTACCCACACAAAATAATGCCGCTCCACTGGGTGTTTCAAAAAGAACATCTTCTTTTACAGATATGTTTCCGTTTTGTTTTTCTGTATATTGTGCAATTTGTTTATTTCGTTTTTCCAATTTTTTACCTTTAAAACCGGGAGAGTGGGAAGAGTTGATAATGCTTCCTTTTAAAAAGGTTAATGAATTGTCATTTAAATTTAGAACACCT
>JAFYJH010000126.1 GCA_017538195.1 Prevotella sp. | reverse complement strand
TGAACCTGAGTTACACGCTGATGTCGAAGCGAAACCTGCTGGCATTGGTGAACGAGGGGATGGTGAACGGTTGGGACGACCCGCGAATGCCGACCATCTGCGGATTCCGTCGTCGTGGCTATTCGCCCGAAAGCATCGTGAAATTCATCGACAAAATCGGCTATACGACCTACGACGCGCTGAACGAAATGGCATTGCTCGAAAGTGCCGTGCGCGACGATTTGAACAGCCGTGCCATCCGCGTTTCGGCGGTGCTCGACCCCGTGCGCGTGGTCATCACGAACTATCCAGAGGGAAAAATCGAGTCGCTGACCGCCGTGAACAACCCCGAAAACGAGGCCGACGGCACCCACAGCATCGAATTCAGCCGTGAAATCTGGATTGAGCGCGATGACTTTATGAAGGAGGCCGAGAAAAAGTTTATGCGACTGGCCCCCGGCAAGGAAGTCCGCCTGAAAAACGCCTATATCATCAAGTGCGACGAGGAGCATCCCTGCGACGAGGACGAAAACGGTCGCGTCACGACGATTTACTGCACCTACGACCCCGAATCGCGCAGCGGAATGCCCGGCGCCGACCGCAAAATCAAGGGAAAAACGCTGCATTGGGTCAGTTGCCACAACGCGCAAAAGGCCGAAATCCGCCTCTACGACCGACTTTGGAAGGTCGAGAATCCGCGCGACGAAATGGCCGCCATCCGCGAGGCGCAGCAGTGCGACGCCGTGACCGCGATGAAGCAAATCATCAACAGCGACTCGCTGAACGTGCTGAAAAACTGCTATGTCGAGCCATTCGCAGCCACGATGAAGGCAGGCGACTACCTGCAATTCCAGCGCATCGGCTACTTTATGCCCGACACCGATTCCACGCCCGAAAATCCCGTCTTCAACAAGACCGTCGGACTGAAGGACACGTGGGCGAAAGTCAATAAACAATAGGAAATGTCAGACAACGACAAATATTTTGAAAGCGACGAGTTCAAGGAGATTCTCGAACGATACGAGTCGGCTCGACAAGCTGGTGAAACGCCGTATTTCGACCCCGAGGACTTGACCGACATTGCCGAGTATTACTACGAACTCGGCGATGTCGCCTCTGCCGTTGAAGCCGCCGACCAAGCCGTCAGAATGTTTCCCGGAGCCGCCGAGCCGTTGGCGTTTCGGGCGCGGATGGCCTTGCACGTCGATAACGACACGCGATTGGCGAAGAAATACATCGACCAAATCGACGACGAAACCCATCCCGAATACCATTACGTGAAGGCGGAACTGATGATTTTCCGCAAGCAATACGACAAGGCTGAAGCCTTTCTTGAAGAGCAGTTCGAGGCCATCGACGACGAGGAAGAACGCGAGGATTTCATCATCGACGTGGCAATGCTCTACGCCGACTACGACCTCTACGAAAAGGCGGCGAAATGGCTGCGACGCGCCACCGAAACCGACGATCCCGACTACAAGGAGCTCTGCGGCAGAATCGCGATGCATCGCGGCAACTACGAGGAAAGCGAGCGAATTTTCAACGAGCTCATCGACACTGACCCCTACTCCACGCCCTACTGGAACCATCTGGCTTCGGCGCAGTTTATGCACAACAACATCCGCGATTCCATCCAAAGCAGCGAATTTTCGATTGCCATCAATCCCAACAACGCCGACGCCATCCTCAACAAAGCCAACGGACTGTTCAGTCTGGGCAATTTCAAGGAGGCGAGGAAGTTCTACAAACGCTTCTGCGAACTGTGTCCGCAAGAGGAGTCGGGCGAGATGTTCCAAGGAATTTGCTATCTGAATATGGATGAGCCCGAAAAAGGCATCCGACACCTGAAAAAAGCCGAAGAAATCGCCCCCGAAGACTCGGAAAACCTCTTTGAAATCTATCAGGAACTGGCGTTTACGCTCTCGCGACTCGGAAAGACCGACGAGGCACTCGAATACGCCGAAAAGATGCTGACAACGCCCAACGGAGCCCACGACGAAGCCCTTGTGATGAAGGCTCACCTACTGATGGAAGCTAAGCAATGGGCCGAGGCGCAGGCGTGTTATTCGCAGGCCATCATCGAGAGCGGCGGTTCGGCGCACATCTTCCTGCGCGTCGCCATTTCCATCTACGATTTGGGCTATTACGACCACGCCTATCGGCTGTTTCGGATGCTCGACAAACTTGACGACGACGACCGCAGCGAGGGCTTTGCCTACGAAGCACTGTGCTGCTATTCGTTGGGGAAGAAAAAGGAGTTTCGCGAGGCCGTCCGCAAAGCGTGTGAGCGCAATCCGCGAGAGGCAGCCATCGTGCTCTGCGACCTGTTTCCAGAGGAAGTCGAGCCGAAAAATTATTACGATTATTTGATGAGTAACGAGTAACGAGGAGTGTGAAGTGAGGAGTGAACTATGAATTATGAACTATAAACTATGAACTAAAAAAGCTATGGAATTTTACCTATTTATACTTGAACATTTGAATTACGGCTGGATTTGGTTTCTGATGCTGCTCGAAAGCACCGTCATTCCTGTGCCGTCGGAGTTTGTCGTGCCGCCTGCGGCCTATTTCGCCGCCGCTGGCCATCTCGATGTGTGGCTCGTCATTTTCTTTGCCACGCTCGGAGCCGACTGCGGAGCCACCATCAACTATTTTGCAGGCCGCTATCTGGGTCGTCCCATCATCTATCGCTTCGCCAACAGCCGTTGGGGGCATCTCTGCCTGCTCAATCAGGAAAAAGTCGAGAAAAGCGAGAAATATTTCAACGACCACGGCGTTGTCGCCACGCTCACAGGCCGCCTCATTCCCGTCATTCGCCACCTGATTTCGATTCCGGCAGGTATGGCGCGGATGAACTACTGGAAATTCCTGCTCTACACGACCATCGGCGCAGGCGTGTGGCACAGCGTTCTCGCCGCCCTCGGCTGGTATATGCACAAGGTCGTTCCACAGAACCAACTCTACGACTCCCTCGACCGCTACGGCCACTATCTGAAGTACGCCATTCTCGGACTCGTCGGCGTCGCCGTCCTGTTTTTCGTCGTGAAACATTATCTTTGGAGGGGAAAGAAATAAAGGGGTTGTTAGGAGTTAGAAAGAGTTTAGAGATCTCGGCCTCTGGAGTGAAATTGTTTCATCAATAACAACTAATATTCCACAGAACAAAATTTTTCGCGAGAATATATGCAATTTCAGAAAAAATTTGTATATTTGCAGTCGGAAAATGCTTTTCGCAATAATGCTGAATTTAAAATAAATTGAGATATGATATTTACTTGGATTCCATTTTACAAAGAGTTTGCAAAGAAACTTTTGAACTTTAGGGAGAATAGGACACCGTTAGTCAATTGGATATATGACAACATTGATGGTAGTCTAATCAAGCATTTCAAAGATGCTCCAGATGGCAGGCATGTCCCAGATACAGACCCATTTACTGTTATGGCTATCATCAATCGTGGCATTGCATACAACAAGAAAGTCGAACTCTGTAAACAATTCAAAAGTTTCCTCAAAATCTCAGCACCAGTTCCCCAGGATTTCGATGGTATTCCTATAATGAATAACCAATTGTCAAATTTCATGGCCTTTGAAGATAAGCGAAAAGACGGAGACATAGAAAGATTATGGAATGTTTTTGAGGATGCTATCCTTGATAAGAGTATTGAGAAATCATACGATGCTCTTAATGGACAGTACCTTGTCAAGTACAACCTTACAATAGGATTGTTTTGGATTCGACCAGATAAATTTATAGCATTAGATGGCAATAACAAGACTAAGTTGAAGTCATTGGGTATAGCCTCTTTTGATGGAAAATTTGTTCCATACATCGAATATGAGAGAATTATGAAACAACTTGACGCAAAGATGACTTCTGGAGAGGTGCCATATACCAATTATGCAGAATTCTCACATGCTGCCTATCAGGAAAAAGAAAAAGAACAAGAAGAAAACAAGCACAAAGACAGCGTTAAATCTTCCAAGTCGGCTGAATCAACAGACAAGCAATATTGGTGGTTATATGCCAATCCCAAATATTGGGAAATAGACACCTTTGATGTTGGTGAAATTCAAGAATATACTGCGTATAATGATAAAGGGAATAAACGACAGCTATTCAAATACTTCAAGGCTGTAAAGCCTGGCGACAAACTTGTTTGTTATGAGACTACGCCAACGAAAAGAGTGAAAGCTCTATGCGAAATTACAGAAGGTTTGCATGAGGATGATGGATATGAAGTCTTCAATTTTGTTATTCAAGAAAAAGTTGCCTATCAAGTTCCATGGAATGAACTAATCCTTGATGAAGTATTCAAAGGAAGTGAACCGTATAGAGCAGCTACAGGCTCATTGTACCATCTAACAAAAGAAGAGTATGAGGCAATCTTGAAATTAGTGCATGGAACAGATAAATACACCAAAGAAGAATTCCTTAGTGAAGTGTTTGTAACAGGAGATGATTACAACCATCTGGAGAACCTGTTGCTTAGGAAGAAAAACCTTATTCTTCAAGGTGCGCCAGGCGTGGGAAAAACTTTTGCTGCCAAACGTCTGGCTTATGCTTTGATGGGCGAAATGGATGATGACAGAGTGATGCAAGTGCAATTCCATCAAAATTACAGCTACGAGGATTTTGTGATGGGTTATAAACCAAACGAACAAGGCGGATTCAAGCTGAAGGACGGTATCTTCTATACGTTCTGCAAACGTGCGAAAGAAGACAAAAATCGCAGGTATTTCTTCATTATCGACGAAATCAATCGCGGCAACTTGAGCAAGATTTTTGGCGAGTTGCTGATGCTGATAGAAAATGATTATCGCGACAAGCCAATACAACTGTCGTATAAAGACGAGTTGTTTGCTGTGCCCGAAAACCTTCATATTATCGGCATGATGAACACAGCCGACCGTTCTTTGGCTATGATTGATTACGCCCTACGTCGCAGATTCAGTTTCTTTGAAATGAAACCTGGCTTCGAAACGGAAGCATTTAATAATTATATTTCTAAATGGGAAACGCCAAAACTTAGAAAACTTATCAAAGCCATCGTTGAACTGAACAAAGTCATTGAGAGCGACGATTCGTTGGGTGCTGGGTTCTGCATCGGACACAGTTATTTGTGTAATTTAGGAAACACCTACGATTTAGAAAATATCGTGGAATATGATATTATTCCCATGCTCCGAGAGTATTGGTTCGACAACGACAACTTATTTAATCAAGAAGCCCAGAAACTTAGGAATGCATTGAATGACTGAAGATAAAGGCATACTGATTCGCAACATTTATTATATGTTAGCCTATGCTTTCCAAGAGCTTAGGCAGAATAACTATGCTGAAATTGAAGGCGAAACATTCGATGACATTTACGACCTTTTCGCTGAAATTTTGGTAAAAGGCATTTCTTATCAGCTGAAGCAGGGATTATGTCGTGAATATGTTGCCAAAAACGAGTCGATGCTGACGGTAAAAGGCAAAATCGAAATTAACGGAACTATTGCTAACAAGATGCGCAAGAATTGTCAAATTGTTTGCGACTATGATGAATTGTCAGAGAACAATATTTATAATCAAATTCTTCTGACGACTTCCATGATTTTGATTAAACATTCTGATGTGAAGAAAGACAAGAAAGCAAGACTCAAACAGCTAATGCTTTTCTTTCAGAATGTTCAGTCTGTCGATATTCGCTCTATACATTGGGATGCATTGCGATTTGATCGTAACAACAGAAACTATCGTATGTTGATATATCTCTGTTATTTTATTGTCCGCGAGTGGCTTATGACAACCGAAGATGGAAAATACAAAATGCGAGAGTTCTCTGACGACCACATGTGCAGGCTTTTCGAGAAATTCGTCTTGGAGTATTACAAGAAACATCATCCAGAATTGAAACCATGTGCAACCCAGATAGATTGGAAGATTGACAAAGAACAATCAACTACGAACATTCTTCCCATCATGCAGTCTGATATATTATTAACGATGGAAGAGAGGACACTGATTATCGACACAAAATACTACTCACACACTATGCAGAAGCAATACGGAAAGGCAACAATCCATTCGAATAATCTCTACCAGATAAACACTTATGTAACGGAGTACGACGAAGACCACAAGGGAAATGTGGATGGTATGTTGTTGTATGCAAAAACTCAGGAAGAAATCGTTCCAGACGATAAGATAAAAAAGAAAGATGGAAACACCATATATTTTAGAAAACTCGATTTCAAAACTGATTTTGAGGCAATAAATAAGC
>JAFYJH010000125.1 GCA_017538195.1 Prevotella sp. | reverse complement strand
CGAAGACCTGAAATACTTGATTCAGGAGTATCACGACGGCCTTCTGCTCTACGAAATCAGCAACCAGAAGGTTTGGAACAAAGCCGGCAAGGACGAGGCTGGACTGGCCGCCTTCTTCAACAAAAACAAGAAAAAATACGCTTGGGACGAGCCCCGATTCAAGGGAATGGTCTATCACGTGAAGCAGCAGGGCGACGTGAAAGCCGTGAAAAATGCCGTGAAGGGACTGCCCTTTGAAAAGTGGGCGGAGAAACTGCGCACAACCTTCAACAACGACTCTGTGCTGCGCATCCGCGTGGAAAAAGGCATCTTCAAGCAGGGCGACAACGGCTTTGTCGATCGCGAAATCTTCAAGAAGAACGCCGAGGTGAAAAAGCTTGAGAAATTCCCCATCGACGCCGTCTATGGCAAGAAACTGAAGAAGCCCGAAAGCTATCAGGACGTGCGCGGACTTGTCGTCGCCGACTATCAGGAGGCTTTGGAGAAGGAATGGGTGGCCGAGTTGCGTCGGAAATATGCCGTGAAGGTCGATGAAAACGTGCTCAAGACCGTCAATAACCACTAAAAAATCGTTTATGAAAAAAATCCTAATCATCGTGGCCGTTGCGCTGCTGTCATTCGCGCAAAACGCCGATGCCTACAGCATTTTCGCCCCAGATTCTGTCAAAACTCCGGTGGTGATTCCCGAATCGAGCATTGTCGATGAAGTGATTTGGGTCGTCGGCGACGAGCCGATTCTGAAATCCGATGTCGAGGCGATGCGCCAGCAAATGGAAGTGGAGAAAATTCCGTTCAAGGGCGATCCCGACTGCTCGATTCCTGAGCAAATCGCCGTGCAGAAACTCTTTCTGCATCAGGCCGCCATCGACTCGATTGAAGTCACCGAGTCGGAAGTGACGCAGGGCATCGACGACCAAATCGACCACTGGATTCGCATCGTCGGTTCGAAGGAAAAACTCGAGGAATATCAGCGGAAAAGCATCGCGCAGATCCGTCGCGACTTGCACGACGACTATAAAAACACGCTGTTGGTCGGAAAAATGCGCCAAAAACTCGTCGAGGACGTGAGCGTTACACCTTCCGAAGTGCGCCGCTACTTCCAAAACGTGCCTGCGGACAGCGTTCCTTACGTTCCGACGGAAGTCGAAGTCGAAATCATCACGCAGCAGCCGCGCATCGCCGTCGAGGAAATCAACCGCATCAAAGACCAGTTGCGCGAATACACCGAGCGCGTGAACAAGGGCGAAACGACCTTTGCCACACTCGCCCGACTCTATTCCGAAGACACGGGCTCGGCGCGTCAGGGCGGTGAACTGGGCTACACGGCTCGCAGCACTTTCGATCCGGCCTTTGCCAGCGTCGCCTTCAACCTCACCGACCCGAAAAAAGTGTCGAAAATCGTGGAATCGGAGTTCGGCTACCACATCATCCAACTCATCGACAAGCGTGGCGACCGCATCAACTGCCGCCACATCCTGCTGAAACCGCAGGTTTCGGGCGAGGCCGTCGAGCAGATGAAAGCCCGACTCGACTCGATTGCCGACGACATTCGCAGCGGAAAATTCTCGTTTGAGGAGGCTTCGCTCATTTCCGACGACAAAGACACGCGCAACAATCGCGGCCTGATGTCGCACATCGACGAGGAATCGCGCTCGCTGACCTCGCGTTTCAGTATGAAAGACCTGCCGACGGAAGTCGCTCGCGTGGTCGATACGCTGAAAGTGGGCGAGGTGTCGCAGGCGTTCACGATGATCAACTCGCGCGGCAAACTCACGACCGCCATCGTGAAACTCGTGAACCGCGTCGAGGCCCATCGCGCCACCATCACGCAGGATTTTCAGGTAATGAAAAACATCGTGCTGGCGAAGCGGCGCGAGGAGGTCATCAAGGAGTGGGTTGCCGAGAAAATCAAGCACACCTACGTCCGAATGAACGACCGCTACAAGAATTGCAATTTCGAACATCAGGGTTGGGTCAAGTAAGGTCGATTTCCGAAGAATGGCATCTGTTTTCAAACATATCCCGACGCGAAAAGGACACAGGATTTCTCTGTTGCTGATGCTGTGTATCTTCGGATTTTGCCTGATTTTTGCGGCTCCGCCCGTCAGAAAAGCGAAAAAACGGGCGCCGAAAGACGATAAAGTCTATCTGAACCACGCCGATGTGCTGCGCTACGACCTCTACGGCGCGAATCCCGATGTGCAAATCGCCAAGGGTCGCGTCCATTTCATCCATCAGGGCGCGCATTTGTGGTGCGACAGTGCCTATTACTACGAGTCTTCGAACTCGGTGAAAGCCTTCGGACACGTGCGTTTCAAGCAGGGCGACACGCTCTCGCTCACCTGCGACAAAGGCACTTACGACGGTTCCGAGGAACTGATGACGGCGAGCAAGAATGTCGTGCTGAAACATCGTCGGCAGACGCTCTACACCGACAGTCTGACCTACGACCGACTCTACCACACGGCCTATTTCGTCGATGGCGGAAAACTTGTCGATGGCAAGGACAACCTCGTTTCCGACTGGGGACAATACAACACGAGCACGCGGCAGGCGATTTTCTTCTACGATGTGAAACTCTACAACGGCAATCGCCTCGTCGAAACCGACACGCTCTACTACGACACGCAAAAGTCGATTGCCCACGTCGTCGGGCCGTCGAAAGTTACTTCGCAGGGCAGCACCATCGACACCGAGGACGGCTTTTTCAACACGAAAACCGACCAAGCGCAGATGTTCGGACGCTCGACGGTGGTCGATCAGCAGAAAACCATCACGGGCGACAGCCTTTTCTACGACGACAAGACGGGCTACAGCGAGGCTTTCGGCAATGTGATTTACATCGACAAGGAAAATCGCAACGAACTGAACTGCGACCACTTGATTTACAACGAGCAGACGGGCATCGGATTCGCCACGAAACGCGCCTTGGTCAAGGATTTTTCGCAGAGCGACACGCTCTATATGCACGGCGACAGCATCAAAATCTACACGTTTAACCTCAACACCGACTCGGTCTATCGGAAAATCCACTGTTTTCAGCACGTCCGCGCCTATCGCACCGACGTGCAGGCCGTGTGCGACTCGATGGTTTACAACTCGCAGGATTCCTGTATGACGATGTACCAAGACCCGATTGTCTGGAGCGAGGGACGGCAGTTGCTGGGCGACGAAATCCGCGTCTATCTCAACGATTCCACGATTCGAATGGCGCACATCATCGGGCAGGCTCTCTCGGTCGAGAAAGTCGATGACGAGGAGCATTACAACCAGATTTCGTCGAAGGAAATGATGGCGTTTTTCGAGGATGGCAACATCCGCAGGGCGATTTCTTCGGGCAATGTGCGGGCGGTTTACTATCCCATCGACGAGAAAGATACGTCGATTATCGTGATGGACTACACCGAGACCGACACGATGAAAATGTTTTTCACGCCCGAACGGAAACTCGAAAAAATCTGGATGCCGAAGGCCGAAGGCACGTGGTATCCGCTGACGCAAATTCCCTCTGGAAAAGACAAATTAGAGCAATTCGCGTGGTTCGACGACCTGCGTCCTGTCGATAAAAACGATGTTTTCAACTGGCGAGGCCGGCGGAATAAAGAAAAATTCCCGTAAATTCCCTTTGCTTCCCTTCGGTCAGCGACCGTTGGTTCACTCCCCTTTCACTTCCTTTTCACTCCCCTTTCATTCCCTTTCACTTCCCTTAAAATTATGTCCGATGTAATCCAACTCCTCCCCGACTCCGTAGCCAATCAAATCGCTGCAGGTGAAGTCATTCAGCGTCCGTCGAGCGTCATCAAGGAACTCGTCGAGAACGCCGTTGATGCCGGTGCCAAGACCATCAACGTGTTGGTGGTCGATGCTGGTCGCACGACGATTCAAGTCATCGACGACGGCTGCGGAATGTCTGAAACCGATGCGCGACTGGCCTTCGAGCGTCACGCGACCTCGAAAATCCGCAAGGCCGACGACCTTTTCGCGCTGCAAACGATGGGATTCCGCGGTGAGGCGTTGCCTTCGATTGCGGCGGTGGCACAGGTCGAACTGCGCACGCGACAGCAAGGCGAGGAAGTCGGAACTCTACTCACAATTTCGGGATCGAAAGTGGTCGGTCAGGAGGTTTGTTCGTGTCCCGTCGGCAGCAATTTCAAGGTCGAAAACCTCTTTTTCAACGTGCCTGCGCGTCGGAAATTCCTCAAATCAAACGCAACGGAACTCAACAACATCGTCCAAGCCTTCGAGCGCATCGCTTTGGTCTATCCCGACATCGCCTTTACGCTCCACAGCAACGGCTCGGAACTTTTCAATCTGCGGGCGACGAACCTGCGGCAGCGAATCGTCGATGTATTCGGCAAACGCCTCAATCAAGACTTGCTGCCCGTCGAGGCCGACACATCGCTCTGCCAAATCACGGGACTGGTCGGCAAACCCGAGTCGGCCAAGAAAAAGGGTGCTCACCAGTATTTCTTCGTGAATGGTCGCTATATGCGCCATCCGTATTTCCACAAGGCCGTTCAAAACGCCTTCGAGCGGCTCGTTCCGACGGGCGAACAAGTGCCGTATTTCATCTATTTCAAGGTTCCTGCAGAGAATATCGACGTGAACATCCACCCGACAAAGACCGAAATCAAGTTTGAGAACGAGCAGGCCGTCTGGCAGATTCTCACGGCGACCGTCCGCGAGGCCGTCGGCGTTTTCAGCGAAGTGCCGACTATCGATTTCGACACCGAAGGAAAGCCCGACATCCCGCAATTCGACCCTTCGGCGCACACGGAAATGCCGAAAGTGAACTATAATCCGCAGTATAATCCCTTCAATGGCGGAAAAACCGAGCGTCCGAGAAAAACGACCGATTGGCAGCAGTTGTACGACGATTTGCTGCCGTCGCAGGACAAACACCCCCAACTTTTCGACGACGAACCGTTGGAACCGATCGCCGACAAAGCCCCGACACACTACCAATACAAGGGAAAATACATCATGACAGCGGTCAAGTCGGGTCTGATGATCATCGATCAGCATCGCGCGCACGTGCGCGTATTATATGAGGAGTATGTCAGCCGCGAGAAAAATCGTCCGCAAACCGCCCAAAAGGTACTCTTCCCGGAAGTCGTCCAGTTCACCGCCGCCGAAGACGCGATTTTGCAGGATTTGATGCCGCAGATGACCGCGCTCGGCTTCGAACTGACCGAACTCGGTGCGCGCAACTATGCCGTCAATGCCATCCCTGTCGGATTGGAGGGTGTGAATCCCGTTGCGCTCGTGCGCGACATCGTGGCCGAGTCGCAGCAGGGCGAAGTCGCTTTCCAACACGAGGTGGCCGACGGACTGTCGCTGAATCTGGCCCGCCACGCCGCCATTCCGTATGGGCAAATCCTGTTCAATGAGGAGATGGAGCATATCATCAACAGCCTTTTCGCCTGTTCAAACGTAAACTATACACCCGACGGCAAGAAAATCCTCCATATTCTTCAACAGCACGAAATTGAGCAGATTTTCGGGTAAAAATCGGGAAAAACACCCCAAAAACGAAGAAAAATGCACTTTTTTGAAAAAAAATGATAATTTTTTTGGAAAAAATGTTGGTGAGAAATAAAAAAGTATTAACTTTGCAGCCGAAAATGTAAAAAACGAACTTAATTTTTTTAATTCATTATTATTTGATAGTTATGAAAAAGTTTTTAATGATTCTGGCTTTTGCCAGCATTTCTGTAGCCTCGATGGCACAGGAAGATCCTACGCAGAAGTATAGCGTAGCAACGAATTCGTTCTGGAGCAACTGGTTCTTCCAGGTAAATGGTGCATGGACCGCCTTCTATTCTAACGAGGAGAAGGGTGGCGATTACGACAAGAGTCCGTTCAAGGACTTCCGCAGTGCCCCTGGTTTCTCTGTAGCTCTCGGTAAGTGGTTCACCCCGGGTCTCGGTCTCCGTACCAAGTTCTCGGCTTTGGATGGCCGTAGTGTTCAGCCTCAGTTGGATGCCAACAAGCGTTATACGCTGCAGCCGACCAAGGATCAGGCCAAGATTAAGTATTGGAATGCACAGGAGCAGATTTTGTTCAATGTCAGCAACCTGCTTTGTGGTTACAACGAAACTCGCGTTTGGAACTTCGTTCCCTACATTGGTGCTGGTGTTGCTCGCAACTGCTCGTTCAATACTTATGAACTCGTTGCAAGCGCTGGTTTGCTGAACACGTTCAGACTCTCGAAGCGCGTGTTGCTGAATCTTGATTTGAACTTCAATATGTGCGGTGACGACTTCGAAGGTCGTATTGGTCACACCTATTACAAAGACCTCGGTGGTAAGGGCGGCAACCACGAGCCTGCTAACCACGACCGCTGGTTCACTGGCGAACTCGGTCTGACCTTCAACCTCGGTAAGGTGGGTTGGGAAAAGACTCCCGATGTGGACGCTATCAAGGCCCTCTCGCAGAGCCAGATCGACGCTCTCAATGCACAGCTCAACGATGCTAACGCTGAGAACGCTCGCCTGAACGCTAAACTGCGCGATGCTCTTGCTAACCAGAAACCCGCTGAGACTCCGAAGTCTGTCCGCGAGTTCGTGACGACCCCGATCTCTGTGTTCTTCAACCTCAACAAGACCGACATCGCTTCGCAGAAGGATCTCGTGAACATCCAGGGTGTTGCTAAGTATGCTACTGAGAACAACACGAACCTGCTCGTCACTGGTTATGCCGACAGCGCAACTGGTACTCCCGACCACAACATGTGGCTCTCTGAGGAGCGCGCCAAGACTGTTGCTGAGGAGCTCGTGAAACTCGGCGTAAGCCGCGACAAGATCGAAACTGTTGCTAAGGGTGGTGTTGATGAGTTGTCGCCCATCTCCTTCAACCGTCGTGCAACTGTTCAGGTGAAGTAATTTAATCTCTGAAAGTTAATAACAATTCAAAACTACTTTGCAGAACCGGAGCGATCCGGCTCTGCAAAGTTTAAAAAAAGGGCGTTTAGCTCAGCTGGTTTAGAGCATCTGCCTTACAAGCAGAGGGTCGGCGGTTCGAATCCGTCAACGCCCACTTTTCGTGGGCTTTTTTTAATCTATGGAACTTCAGGAACTTACAGCAATCTCACCCGTCGATGGTCGTTACCGTGAAAAAACAAAAAAACTGGCCGACTATTTCTCAGAATTCGCACTCATCCGCTACCGCATCCGCGTAGAGGTTGAGTATTTCATCGCTTTGTGCGAACTGCCCTTGCCGCAACTCAAGGATTTCGACCAGTCGCTTTTTTCGCAACTGCGGAAGATTTACGAAGATTTCAACGCCGACGATGCCCGTCGCGTGAAGGAAATCGAGTCGATAACCAACCACGATGTGAAGGCGGTGGAGTATTTCATCAAGGAGAAGTTGGAAAAGTCCCCTAAATTAGGGGACAACAGGGGTCTTGACAATAAAATCTCAGACCCCCAACCCCCTAACTTAGGGGGCATATTAGAATTCATCCACTTCGGCCTCACTTCGCAAGACATCAATAACACGAGCGTACCGCTTTCGCTGAAGGAAGCCCTCGCCGACGTGTTTGTGCCGCTGCTCACGGAACTCATCGACCAACTCCGCCAGTATGCCGACGAATGGAAAGAGGTTCCGATGCTCGCCCGAACACACGGACAGCCGGCCTCGCCCACGCGCTTGGGCAAAGAAGTGATGGTTTATGTCTATCGCCTCAGCGAACAGCTCGAAATGCTGAAAAATACGCCAATGACGGCGAAGTTCGGCGGCGCAACAGGCAATTTCAACGCTCACCACGTGGCCTATCCCGACATCGACTGGACGGCGTTTTCCAACCGCTTCGTCAGTGAGCGGCTCGGCCTGCAACGCGAACAATTCACCACGCAAATCAGCAATTACGACATGCTCGCCGCTGTTTTCGACGCACTTCGCCGCATCAACACGATTCTCATCGACCTCGACCGCGATTTCTGGATGTATATCTCGATGGAATACTTCAAACAGCGCATCAAGGAAGGCGAAGTCGGCTCGAGTGCGATGCCGCACAAGGTCAATCCCATCGATTTCGAGAATTCCGAGGGAAATCTCGGCATGGCGAATGCTGTTTTGCAGTTCCTCGCCCAAAAACTGCCCGTCAGCCGCTTGCAACGCGACCTCACCGACAGCACCGTACTGCGCAACATCGGCCAACCCATCGCCCACAGCGTCATTGCCATTCAAAGCACGCTGAAAGGCTTGCGCAAACTGATTCTCAACGAGCGAAAACTCCACGAAGACCTTGCGGAAAACTGGGCTGTCGTGGCCGAGGCCATCCAGACAATTCTGCGTCGCGAAGGCTATCCGAAGCCCTACGAAGCACTCAAGGCACTGACCCGAACCAATACGCAGATGACCGCCGACACCATCGCCGCTTTTATCTCCAACCTCGATGTCAGCCGCGAAGTCAAGGCCGAACTTGCCGCGATTACACCCGAAAATTACACAGGAATTGATACCTAATACACATTATTATATATTATAGGCAAACAAAACAAACAAATTTCAAACAAAATTCAAACAAATTTCAGGATTATGACAAAAGAATTTGAGAAAAAACCACAAAGACCACGTATCAACACTCAGCAACGTGTGTCTTACGGCAGCCACCCACGTCGCGATGATGAGGGATTCCGTCCCGAGGGATTCGGCGCGGGGCTCCAGCAGACACAGCAATCCTACCGTCCGCGCTACAACGACGAAGGCGGTTATCAGCCGCGTCAGTATCGTCCGCGCTACAACGAAAACGGCGAGCGTGGCGGTTATCAACCTCGTCAGCAGGGTTATCGCCCTCGCTACAACAACGATGAAGGTGGTTACCAACCGCGTCCGCAAGGATTCCGTCCGCGCTACAATGCCAACGGCGAAGGCGGTTATCAGCCGCGTCAGCAGGGCTATCGTCCGCGCTACAACAGCGAAAACGGCGAGCAGGGCGGCTATCAGCCTCGACAGCAAGGCTATCGTCCGCGCTACAACGGTCAGCAGGGCGGCTACAACAACTACGGCTACCGTCCGCGCACGGCCGACTACAATCCTCATGCGAAATACAGCATGAAGAAGCGCATCGAATACAAGGAAACGCATATCGACCCCAACGAGCCCGTGCGTCTGAACAAGTTTCTGGCCAATGCCGGCGTTTGCAGCCGTCGCGAGGCCGACGATTTCATTCAGGCAGGCGTCGTCACGGTGAATGGCGAGGTCGTCAAGGAACTTGGTACGAAAGTGCTGCGCACCGACACGGTGAAGTTCCACGACCAGCCCGTCACGATGGAGAAGAAGGTCTATGTGCTGCTCAATAAACCGAAGGACACCGTCACCACGAGCGATGATCCGCAGAACCGCAAGACCGTGATGGAACTCGTGAAGGACGCTTGTCCCGAGCGCATCTATCCCGTTGGTCGCCTCGACCGCAACACCACTGGCGTTCTGCTGCTCACCAACGACGGTGAACTGGCTTCGAAACTCACGCATCCGCGTTTTCTGAAGAAGAAGATTTATCACGTTACCCTCGATAAGAACGTAACGGCTCACGACCTTCACCAAATCGCCGAAGGCATCACGCTCGAGGACGGCGACATCAAGGCCGATGCCATCGACTACGCCCACGAAACCGACAAGTCGCAGGTGGGCATCGAGATTCACAGCGGTCGCAACCGCATCGTGCGCCGCATTTTCGAGAGCCTCGGCTACCGCGTAACCAAACTCGACCGCGTGCAGTTCGCTGGACTCACCAAGAAGAACGTGCGCCGCGGCGACTGGCGTTTCCTCACCGAGAAGGAAGTCGAAATGCTGAGAATGGGGGCGTTTGAATAGAAGCCCCCTCCTAACCTCCCCCAAATAGGGGAGGAATCAGAAACGAATCATATAAAAAGAAAAAATGAAGAGAACAAAGATTATTGACTTACTCGCGGCTCAGCCGGGCGGCGAAGTTTGTGCGAAAGGTTGGGTCAGAACCCATCGCGGCTCTAAAAACGTGCATTTTATTGCCTTGAACGACGGTTCGACCATCAAAAATATTCAAGTCGTGGCCGATGCAGAGAAATTCGACGAGGAACTTTTCAAGCAAATCACCACAGGAGCCTGCCTCAGCGTTGAGGGGCAACTCGTCGCAAGCGTCGGCAGCGGACAGGCTGTTGAGATTCAGGCTGCGAAGATTGAAGTGCTTGGCACTTGCGGCGCCGACTACCCGATGCAGAAGAAAGGTCAGAGTTTCGAGTATATGCGCCAACACGCCCACATGCGCCTGCGCACGAACACCTTCGGAGCCGTGATGCGTATTCGCCACAACATGGCGATGGCCATCCACACCTACTTCCACGAGCACGGCTTTTATTATTTCCACTCGCCCATCATCACCGCCGGCGACTGCGAGGGCGCAGGAAATATGTTCCAAGTGACCACGAAG
Source organism: Prevotella sp. (assembly GCA_017538195.1). Taxonomy (GTDB): domain Bacteria; phylum Bacteroidota; class Bacteroidia; order Bacteroidales; family Bacteroidaceae; genus Prevotella. The sequence goes on along the minus strand of JAFYJH010000125.1, from coordinate 166 downwards.
AACCTCTACGACCTGCAAAAGGACGAAAACGGAAAAATCACCTACGACGACGACTTCTTCGGACAGCAGACCTCGCTCACCGTCAGCGGACAACTTGAAGGCGAACTCGGCGCAACGGCACTCGGAGCCATCTACACCTTCGGCCCCACGTTCCGCGCAGAAAACT
>JAFYJH010000124.1 GCA_017538195.1 Prevotella sp. | reverse complement strand
CTGCGACGACCATCATGAACAGCTACAAGCGCAATATGCTCAACACGGGTTTGAACATCAGTTACGAACTGCCGAAAATGCTCTTCACATCGACCACGAGCTACCAATTTCTACAGGACAAAATGTTGATGGATCAGGATTATATGACGCCCGATTTCCTGCGGCTCGAACAGCGGCAGAAAATGAACGCCGTGACGCAGGAATTTGTGTTGCGAAGCCGCGAAAACAGCCGTTGGCAGCACGCGACGGGACTTTTCGGCTCGTATCAATGGTTGCGCACCGACGCGCCTGTGTATTTCGGCGATGCGATGCTCGACAACTTGGCGAATGTCATCTTGAATTATATGCCGCCGCAGGTGCAGTCGATGTTCACGGTCTGGGAAATTCCGACGCTCGAAGTGGCTGAAATGTTCCATACGCCGCAGTTGAATTTGGGCGTTTTTCACGAGTCAAATCTTTGGTTATCAGAGCGTTTCGTGGCGACGCTTGGTTTCCGACTGAACTACGACAAGGTGAAAATCGACTACGACACCGAAGCCTTGATGACGCTGCACTACGCCGCCCAAATGGGACCGCGCACGATGGAATACACCAACGGATTGCATTCGCAATTGGCGCAGAACCACGACAAGAATTTCACGCAATTTCTGCCGAAATTCGGGCTGACCTACCACCTCGACGGCGGTTTGGGCAATGTTTATGCAACCGTGTCGAAAGGCTATCGCTCGGGCGGTTACAACATTCAGATGTTCAGCGATATTCTGCAATCGGACTTGATGGCTAATGGAAAGAGTATCAGCCAGTTACAAAACGAGACGATGGAGGTCGAACACACCGCCGAAAATTACGCCGCCATCGAACAAACGATTTCCTACAAACCTGAAGAGTCGTGGAACTACGAAATCGGCACCCATCTCAACCTTTTCGGTGGAAAAATCCATGCCGACATCGCCTTCTACTATATGCAGGTGCGCAATCAGCAGTTGTCCATTATGGAACCCAACAGCAACTACGGTCGAATGATGGTGAATGCCGGAAAAAGCCACTCGTTTGGCGCGGAAATCGCCCTGCGTGGCAAGGCTTTCGAGAACGCGCTCGACTGGGCTGCAACCTACGCTTTCACGCAGGCGAAATTCGACGAATACGACAATTACAAGGACAATTTCGTGCCCTTCGTTCCGCGCCACACGCTCAGCCTGATGGCCGACTACCATTTCTCGCCGCAGTTCACGCTCGGCGCGAACCTCACGGGACAAGGAAAAACGTTCTGGGACGAGGCCAACACCTTCGCGCAGAATTTCTACGCCCTGCTCGGTGCCCACGCCGACTACGACTTCGGTCCGGTCGTCGTTTCGCTCTGGGCGCGTAACATCACCGACACGAAATACAACACCTTCGCCATCCAAAGTTCAGCCGCCGGAGGAACGCGCTATTTCGCCCAGCGAGGCAATCCTTTCCACGCCGGAATCGACCTCAAACTGCACTTCTGACAGGCCGAAAATCGTAATTTTCTCTTAAAAACTCTGAAAATGTCGCACAAAAGGCACGTTTTCGGAGTTTTTTTCGTAATTTTGCACGTTCAAACTCGCGTATGTGCGTGTGCGCAGGCATTTTTTAGGAAAAAAACGTGTGAAAACAATGATAAAAACAAGCAAAATCGGATGGCTTTCGGTGGCGATGCTGCTGCTGATGGCTTGTGGCGGAGGCCAGAAAAAGGAACTGAACCGCCTGCTGCTCGACGTGGCCGACATGGATGAGGTCATCGACGCGGCGGAATGGGAGCAAATCGTGGAATTTCTCGACGGGCAGAAGGCTCATTTCCGCGATTTCTACGACGACGGGCAACTCGATGTCGATGGCGTGAAGGAGTACATCAGCGACTTCTTCGAGAATCGTCGTCCGCCGAAGAAAATCGACATTCAGGCGGGTCGGAAAACGCTCGGCGTGAATTTCTACTTGGAGCGGTCGGGTTCGATGGTGCCCTACGATGCAGTCGGCGGCGACGGCTCGTTCAAGGCGGCGATTGTGCAGATGCTGAACCGCCTGCCCAGCACCAACGACGACAGCAAAATCTACATCGTGAACTCTGAAATCAACGAATATCCGAAGGGTTTTTCGCAATTCCTGAGCGATTCCGACATCTTCGAGGCCACGAAAGGCATCGGCGACGCTTCTTCGACCGATTTCGCGGCCATTTTCCAACAGTTGCTCGACAAGACGGGCGACGACGACCTTTCGATTCTCGTCACCGATATGATTTACTCGACGAAGCAGATGGTCGGCGTGAATCCGCAGAAAGTCTTTGCCGAGGCGCAGGGAATGACCCACGCCGTTTTCAAGTCGCAGGTGAAGGAAAAAGGTTTGCTCGTGGTGAAAATGCAGGGCTCGTACAACGGTGCTTACTATCCGTATAACGCCGCCGGTGGCGTGCAGTACAGCGGTCGCCGTCCGTACTACATCGTCGTGGTGGGCTCGAACCAGAACATCGCCCGACTGACCCGCGACGACAGCTATGCGCCCTTCAGCCGATTCAGCGAACTGCGCGGTTACGAGGATATGTATCTTTTCGAGACCGACGACGTTTATAAGCCCTATTATTCGCTGTTGTTGGACAACGAGCAGATTCGCGGTCGCTTCCGTCCCGTTCACGGTCAGGGCGACCAGATTCGCGACATCGAGAACGTCGAAGTCGATCGGAACAGCGGCGATTTGCGCTTGGCCTTGGCCGTCGATTTGAGCGGAATGCTCATCGACGAGCAATATCTGCTTGACAAGGAAAACTACCGCGTGGAAGCCGACGATCCGCTCGTCATCAAGGAAATCCGCCCCGTGAGCCAAAACGAAGTGTCGCCTGCCGAGCGCAAGCATCTGGGCAAGGCCACGCATCTGTTCATCCTCGAAAGTCAGGGCATCAAGCATCGCCAGACCGTCGGCATCAAGTTGATGAACCGCCTGCCGCAGTGGATTGAGGCTTCGTCGAGCGACGACGACACGAATGTGGGCGGCGCGGGCTTCTCGCAGACCACTTTCGGCCTGAAATACCTGCTGCAAGGCATCTATGACAGCTATCGCAAGCACTCGAAAGGCGATCCGTATTACTTCAATTTACAAATGTCAATCGATAAATAACGAATATGAAAAATTCAATTCTTCTGATTACAGGCGCAGTGCTTTCGCTGCTGTTCCTCGTGTTGAACACAAAGATTTTCGAGGCGCTCTACTTCGAGCGTCAGTTCTCGAACGAGATGTACAACCAGAACCTCTACTTCGTCGTCGCCGTCGTGACGGTGCTCATCTCGTGGGGACTGGCTGCCGTGTTCTATTACATCATCAATTCCGTGCGCTTCTCGCGCTGGTACAACTGGTTGGCGATGCTCGGCGTGGCTTGCGTGGCAGCGCCCGTGACGAGTTTCGTGATTTGCAACAACGCTTTCTCGGCTGAAGGCTACAACTTCTCGGCCCAGTTGTTCAGTTTCTGCGTGGTCGATCTCGCGGTCGAAGCCGTGCTGTTCATCATCGCGTCGTTCTCAATGCGATGGTGGTCGTCAAATTGCAGGCATACGCCGATACCGGAGTAATTAGAAGACCCTCCCCCAGCCCCTCCCTGAAGGGCGGGGAGTTTAAAAGCTTTAAAATGGTTATAATAACGAGAATATAAATTAAAATCCTACTCCCCGCCCTTTAGGGAGGGGTCGGGGGTGGGTCTGTAGATTATGAGACTATTCCTTTTCCTTGTAGGCGGCACAGGGTCGCGCGTGATGCGACCGCTGATGATGCAGTTGGCCGCAGGCGTTCATCCCGTCGATGAGCAGGGCCAGCCGATGCCGCTTGAGATTGTTCCCATCGTCGTTGATCCGCACAAGGCCAACGAAGACTTGAAGCGCACCGACAACCTGATGCGCTGGTATAAACAGATTCGGCGGACGCTCTACGGCGAGCAGGTCGATGTCAGAAAAGGCTTCTTCTCGGTGAAGATTTCGAGTCTGGCCGACATTCTGCCGAATGGTTCGCAGTTGAGCGACACGTTTTTGTTCAATATGGGTGCCATCGAGTCGAAGAAATTCCAAGATTTCATCAACTATTCGACGCTCGACACGGGCAATCAGGCCTTGTGTTCGATGATGTTCAGCGACTATCAGTTGCAGACGAAGATGGACATTGGTTTCGTGGGTTCGCCGAACATCGGCAGCGTCGCGCTCAACCAGTTCAAGGACTCGGAGGAGTTCCGCCAGTTCTCGAATGTGTTCCAGAAGACCGACCGCGTGTTTGTCGTGTCGAGCATCTTCAGCGGAACGGGCGCTGCGGGCTATCCGATCATCGTGAAAAACATCCGCAACGCCGCCAACAACGCCCAAATCAACAACCGAGGCGACCTGCGCGACGCCAGAATTGGTGCGCTGACCGTTTTGCCGTATTTCAACGTGCAGCAGGACGACAACAGCCCGATTTCGCGTGGCGATTTCATCTCGAAAACCAAGTCGGCCTTGTTCTATTACCACGACAATTTGACGGGTCTGCGCCAGAACGGAGTCGATTTGCCGCTGTCGAAAATCAACGCTTGCTATTACCTCGGCGACCAAGTGCCGTCGAACCCGTATTTCAACGATCCGGGCGGCAACGGACAGCGCAACGACGCCCATCTCGTGGAGTATGTCGGAGCCTTGTCGATTCTCGATTTCCTGTCGATTCCCGACGACCAGTTGCAGACCGTCGATGGCAACGCCCAGAACCCGATCTACAAGGAATTCGGCCTCGCCTACGACAAGCAGACGCTCTCGCTGAAGGATTTCGGCGTGCAGACGCGCGCGTTGGTCAATCGGCAGTTGGCGAAATTCCATTTGGCCTATATGTACATCACGCATCAGTTGAAACAGGACATCGGACGCGGCTACACGCAGGACAAGCCCGAAATCTCGAATGCTTTCCTCTCGACCTCGTTCTACAACACCCTGACCGCCGATTTCTACGTGAGTTATCGGCAGTGGCTGCGCGAATTGCGGCAGAATCAGCGCAGTTTCGTGCCCTTCAACCTGACGACCGAGAAACTGAGCGACTGTCTGACGGGCATCGCGCCGAAGAGCGGTTTCTTGAAATCGACCATCGACTACAAGAGTGTGCTCGCGGCACTGAACAAGGCTTCGCAACAGGCGATGAAAACGCAGAAATACGGCACAGACCGCACGGCGCTGAAACTGCTCGACCTGCTCGACGAAACGCTGGACGGACTGCTCGATGAAAAGTTTGTGGGAGTCGTTTAGTGCCCCCTAAATTAGGGGCTTGGGGGTCTTGAGAAATATCTTTTGATTCCCAATCCTTTTAGAAAAAAAAATAAATTAACAATCCTTTTAGAAAAAAAATAAATTAACAACAAATACCCCCAACCCCCTATTTTAGGGGGCTAAAAAGATGAGCAAGATACTTTCCTACAACAACAAGACGACGGGCGAGGGATGGATTCCCCTGACCAGTCAGTACAACGCCGACGAAATCGATATGATCGACGACCCCAACGGCGGACTTTCGCAGCAACCGCGCACGGCCATTCCGTCGCCCTTCGCGCAGATGGACCTCGTGAAAAATGCCTTCAAGCGACTGTCGATGAAGCCCAACCTGCAAGGCGAGGCGATGGACGAAAAACTCGTTTCCAACGCCTTCGACGTGGCGCAACTGTTCTTCAACTACTCGGAACTGCGCAACGTGCTGCGCATCGTCGAGTGGAACCGCGACACGCAGCTTGAAATGCTGAAAAACTCGCCGCAGCACAAACTGCTCGGTGAAACCATCGAGATGTTCCTCGAACAAGACAAGGAAGCCTTTAATTTCGACAAGATGGACCGCCTCTATTTCCTCGTCTATGGCAATCAAGTGGTCGGTTCGACCTCGCCTGTGACGCTGTTTATGGCGACGCCCAACGCCGTCGAAAGCCGTTTCCCGATTCCCGTCGAGCAAAACGTAAACCTGTTCGACCTCTGGCGACCGCTGCACCGACGTGATCCGAAGTTCGTGAAATACATCTACGCCCTTTTCACGGCCTATCCCGACCTGAAAAAGTTCTGTGGCGAGGTGAACAACTACCTCATCACGTCGCTGCCGCTGCTGCCTGCCGCCTTGCAGAACGAGATTCTGAAGGAAATCGGCAATCCCGCCGCCTACGACTACGAAAGCATCGAGCGAGCCAAGACCTTCCTCGACACGACTTTTGCGAAGATGGACGAGGGCATTCAGGCACTCGGAATTCCCTTCTATCAGGCTCGTGCCGAGGATGTGCAACGCGCCATTCAAGAGAGCGATTTCAAAATTGTTCCCTCGCGTGAAGATTGCGGAAGTCCGCTGCCGCTCGTGCTGCAAAACCATCTGAACGCGCCGCAGACCGATCCGTTCAAGTACATCACTTCGCCGTGGACCGACGCGACCGTCATCACGCCCGACGACTATCGTCTGCCGCCCGAAAAGCGCGTTCTGCCTGCCACGAGCCACGAATATCCTTGGCTCACCGACGACGATTTCTTCCAGCCGACGCTCATCAAACTCGACTATACGCTTGACCGCGACTGCTTCTTCGACGGAAATCTCTCGATTGGCTCTCGCGACACCGACGACTGCGACTTTGTATTGCCTTTGAAGCCCTTGTTCTTCAAGTATTTCAACGCAAGCGACCTCTGGGGAACCATTGCAGGAAAGCCGAAATTTGAACTCATCCACACGCAGAACGGAGCCACCGAAACCGTGCGCGCCATTTTGCACATTCCCATCCAGAAACAAGGCAAATTCATCACGCTTGAGCGCAACTACGTGGCGGCGCAGACCAACGATTTGCGCTACGACCAAGCCAACAATCGCGGCCATTTCCTGACCGTTCCCTTCGCGCTGAGCGTTTTTCCTTTCGTTCGCACGCCGCAGGCCAATCAGTACAGCATCCAACTCGTCGATCGAGCCCTCGGAATGTTGCAGAACTACGGTCTTTCGCTTTCGTTCTTCAAAAATGGCTATCAGCAGCAACTTTCGGGCGACGATGTCGTGCTTCGCGAGCGCAGTTTGAAGTCGGAGAAGCGCGTCGGGTCGCAGTATTACAAACTCGCCGACGACTTCGACTACATCGCCGTGACGCTCACCGACGAGCGTGGCAATCGCGCTGCCGAGGGAATGGTTTGTCCGCGTTGGCCGGCCCACATTCCAGGCCACGACGCCTTCACGTTCTCGGTCGATTTCGGCACGACAAACACCCATTTGGAGTGTATGAAAGGCGGCGAAATGCCCGAACCGCTGCAACTGAACTCTGCCGCCACGCAACGCCTCTTGGCGACGCTCTACAACGGCGAACAAATCCTCTACGATGTGATTCTGAAACAGGAATTTCTGCCGAAAACCATCGGCGAGGACTACGGATTCCCGCAGCGCACGGTCATCAGCGAGGCCGAGCGGCTCGATGCCGAACACGTGGATGCGATTCTCGCACTCGCCGATGCCAACGTGCCTTTCATCTATGAAAAAGAGAGCATCGGCTACGGCAACCGAATCGTTCCCAACCTGAAATGGTCCACAGAAATGGCGACCTCGAAGCGTGTGAAAGCCTACCTGACCGAACTCGCCCAACTGATGCGCACGAAGGTGCTGCTCGAAAACGGCGACATCACGAAAACGCGCCTCGTGTGGTTCTATCCGCTTGCGATGAAGGTCGGAAACATCCGGAAAATGAGCGAAATGTGGGAAAAAACCTTCCGCGAGGTGTTCGGAATCGCCGCAGACGAAAACAACCTCATCCAGATGCCCGAATCGGTTGCGCCGTACTATTTCTACAAGTCGTCGAGCCAGTTCCGAGGCTCGGCTTCCAACGTGGCGAGCATCGACATCGGCGGTGGTTCGTCGGATGTGGTCGTCTTCGAGAGCAACGCCCAGCAACCCACGATTCTCACTTCGTTCCGCTTCGCTGCCAACGTGCTTTTCGGCGACGGATTTTCGGAAGTTCCCCACGGCGACTCGAACCCGATGCTCGTGAAATATGTCGATTATTTCAAGCGACTTTTCGACGGCGACGACGAGAAATACGGCGAACTCAACGGCATTCTCGACGACATCACCGCCAAGCGCAAGAGCGAGGACATCAACGCCTTCCTCTTCTCGGTGCAGAACAACAAAGTGGTCGGCGGAAACGATGTTTTCAGCTACAACCAACGCCTCAACGAGGACGGACAGCGCAAAATCATCTTCATCTATTTCTACGTGACGCTGATCTACTACGTGGCGCAAATGATGCGGCAGCGCGGACTCGAAAAACCGCGCTCGGTGATGTTCAGCGGAACCGGCTCGAAAGTGCTCGATATCGTGGGCACGAAGCGCGACCTCGACCTCATTTCGCAGGCCGTTTTCGAGCGCGTCTATGGCGAAAAATACGACCAAGACGGTTTTACGGTGGTGATGGAGCGCAAGGAACCGAAGCAGATCACGTGTCGCGGTGCATTGATGCAAGTGCGCGACGACAGCGGATGCGTCAGCGTGGAGCGGCTGAACAAGTTGCTCGACGACTTCTCGACGCCGCTGAAATACAACTATTCGATGATTGCGACGCAGAAACTGACCTACGACGATATGGCCTCGGCTGAAGTCCGGCAGCAAATCGTGGCCGCCGTGCGCGAGTACAACGACTTCTTCTGCCAGTTGTGCGACGAAATGCACGTGGTCGATCGCTTCCTCGTCGATAACAAGTCGCTGCTGCGCTTCAAGGAACTCGTGAACAAAGACCTCGACCACCACCTGCTCAACGGATGGAACTTCGTGAACAAAAATGCCGACGACAAAAACGGCAGCGACCCCATCGAGGACACGGTGTTCTTCTATCCGATCATCGGTAGCATCCGCGATAATTTGATTGAAAATCTCTGAAAATTGTACATTGTAAATTGTAATGGGAGCTTCGCTCGAAAAATTGTAAATAAGAAAAAATTGTAAATAAATTGTACATTGTACTTTTGTAAATTGGAGTTCCTTGAGAGCTCCGCTCGAAAAATTTAAATTGATGTTTAATTTTAACAACAATAAAAGAGAAAACGACCTGCCGCCGCAGGATTTGGAAGAACTTTTCCAGCGTTTGGAGCATTTGGAACGGAAATGCCGCCGAATGGAAACCCGAATCGAGGAATTGGAGGCGAAAATGACGGCTCCGACAGCCTCGGAAACTGTTTCTGAAGCCGTTTCCGTCGCAGAAAGCGAGGTCGAAAGTGTCGGCATCAACCTCGACAATGCCGCAGCCAATCTGATGGGAAAACCAATCGAAATGCCGTTGGGAAAACCAATCGAAATGCCGTTGGGAAAACCAATCGAAATGCCGTTGGGAAAACCGATTGAAATGCCGTTGGAAGAACCGCAAACTGCCGAATCATTCGGAGGACGCTCGGAAATTTTCTATCTCGCAGCCCCGAATCCCGACGGAACCTTCTCGCAAGCCTCCGCCGTCGAGCAAATCGGCAAGAGCATCTACCAACTCACGACCGCCGACGGCCAAAACGGCACGTTCATCCTCCTCGACACGCCCGACGCCATTGCCACGGCGATGATTAGCGTGTCGCAGTTCGTCAAGCCCGCGTGCAAGATTAGCGGAAACACGGCCATTCAGCCGCGCCACATCATCACCGAGGAAGAAGGCGCAGCCTCGCGCGAGGGCACAGGCTGGAAAATCACCCGAAAAGCCGTCGTCAGGTTTGAGTGAAGCTCATGCGGCTCTATCCCCACACTAACAAAATGTGCCGAAGGCACAAACTCTCCATAACCCCGCACAAGCGGAGCGTAGTGTGGGGATGTCATGCAAAGCGGCGACCAAGCGTTTCGGAGAAACGCGCTCTCAACAATGATTGACTGCCACGAAAGCGCGTCCCGACGGGACGCTGACGAGGATGACGGTATCACGCAAACCCCACACTGCGCCTTCGGCTTAGTGCGGGGTTATTGAGAGTGCGCCTCTCCGAGGCGATGGATGACGCGGATACATTGCTGCAAACCCCACACTGCGCCTTCGGCTTGTGAGGGGTTATCGAGAGTGCGCCTCTCCGAGGCGGTGATTTGCGCGATTTTACTCCATCGGCTTAATCATCGACTCGATGTATATGTGCCGAAGGCACATGCTTTTCATAACCCCGCACAAGCGTAACGCAGTGTGGGGTTGTGATGAAATATCGGTAAGCAGTAAAAAACAATAATTCGTAAAAAAAATCGTTATATATAAAAAACGATTAGTTTGTGAAGAAAATTTTGTTTTTGGCGGCATTTGCGCTGACAATAGAAGTGCAAGCGCAGAATGATTACGACGATGTGATGGCGGCGATGATTGCGGCCAAAATCCATCAGGACAGTATTGATGTTTCGAGCATCGTTGCGGTGTATGAATACACTTGTCAGACGCAGGACGCGGAGGGGCAAGCCGTGACCGACGGCATGAAATTGGCGTTGCAGATTGGTTCGCGCTGCACACGGAGTTTCCCTTATCGCAAGTTCCTCAAGGAACAGGAAAGGACGACCGACGGCACACGAGAATTCATGGATGGCTATGATTTCATGAACCCGGATGAAATACTGCTGCTGAGGGCGGAGTCCAACTGCCATGTGCCCGATGTCTGGACGAACTATCCCGACGAAATGATGACCGTGCGCGATGCCATTGCGCCCACGATTTACGAAACGCGAGAAAAGCGGAAAGCGATTGATTGGACGCTTAGCAACGACACCATTACCATCGGCGATTATCTCTGCAAAACGGCCACCTGCAAACTGAACGGACAGCGTTGGACGGTGCGCTACTGCGAGGAAATTCCCACGGCGGCAGGCCCTTGGAAACTCTGCGGACTGCCGGGGCTGATTGTCGCTGCCGAAACCGCCGATGGCATCCACCGTTTCACGATTTCCGACATCATCCGAACCGCATCGCCCATCTACTACGAAACCAACGCCATCACGACGAAGATTTCCGAGGAGAAACTGATCAAAATGCGCAATAAGACATTCGGCAACAGGCTCTATCTCAAGAATCCGATGTACTACATCATCGACCATAGCGCAGCCGACGAAGTCCACGACACAGAAGGCATCCTCATCAATGGCGTTTATGTCAATCGCAAAGCCCACGTTTATCAACCGTTGGAATTGAAGTTTCGTTAAAATTATTTAAATATTTAAGAAAACTAACAGGAATAGTTTGTGAAACAAAATACTTTCGTTATTTTTGCAGGCACAAAAATTTACTAACTTAATAAAACGATGAAAAAGATTTTAGTAACCATGACGGCTCTCGCGCTGACGATAGCAGCGCAGGCGCAGAAAATTGACTCAACGCAGTTCGTGGCATTCTACCACTACACCATCCAGACGCTAGACGACGAGGGCCAGAACGGGTCCGTCTCGGTG
>JAFYJH010000123.1 GCA_017538195.1 Prevotella sp. | reverse complement strand
GTGTTGATTGTTGGGTGTTGGGTGTTGATTGTTGGGTGTTGGGTGTTGGGTGTTGGATGTTGAATCGTTGTCAAAATCCAAAAAATCGTCGGATTTCAGGAAATCCTCGATCGCCACCGCCTCGTTGTTCATCCAAAGTCGGGCGTAGCCCTGCTTCATCTCGACCTCCAACTGCTTCCGAAGCGAGCGTCCTTCCGCCATTTTCAGCGGCGCGAGAACGACGAAGCGCGTGCCCTCGGCGTATTGCCGCGTCGATTCGATGATGTCCTCGACGCTCTGTTTCTTGACTTCCTGACCCGAAATCGGCGAGTAAGTCCGACCGATTCGGGCGAAAAGCAACCGCAGATATTCGTAGATTTCCGTCGAAGTGCCGACCGTCGAGCGCGGATTTCTCGCGATGGTTTTCTGCTCGATGGCGATGGCAGGCGGAAGTCCCTTGATGAAGTCACATTCGGGCTTGCTCATTCGGCCCAGAAACTGCCGCGCATACGACGACAGCGACTCCACGTAGCGACGCTGACCCTCGGCGTAGAGCGTGTCGAAGGCCAACGACGATTTTCCCGAGCCCGAAACGCCCGTGACGACAATCAGTTTGTCGCGTGGAATCTTCAGGCTGATGTTTTTCAGGTTATTGACCCGCGCACCCTTGATTTCAATGTATTCTGCCATCTTTTTTGTTAAGAAATGCTGTTTAATTTGAAAAATCTTGCAAATTTACGCTTTTTTGACCAACTTTGCAAATAATGTTGTAATTTTGTACGCAAAATCATCGTCAATATGCGTTCGCAAAGCATTTTTCAGCCGATTTCAGCCGCAATCTTCAGCCTGATTCTCCTGCTGGGTTGCCAAAAAGGTCCGCGCACGGAGGTCACGCCATTCGGCACGACCGTCGGCGACGAGGCGGCAGCGATTCCGACCGCCTCCAACGACTTCACGCTGGCCGACATCATGGCCAACGGCGAACTGATTATGCTCACGCTCAGCGGTCCCGAAACCTATTTCGACCATCACGGTCGCGGGATGGGAACGCAGTATTTGCTTTGCGAAAATTTCGCCCACTCGATTGGCGTTTCGCTGCGCGTGGAACTCTGTCAGGACACGGCGGAAATGGTTCGGAAACTGCAAAGCGGCGAGGGCGACATCATCGCTTTTCCGCTCGAAAAAACCGATAAAAATTTGCTTTATTGCGGTTATAGTAAAGATTCATTGAACAGCGAACAATGGGCTGTGCGACAAGGAAATACGGAACTTGCCGATACGCTCAACCGATGGTATCGACCCGAACTCTTGGCGCAAGTCAAAAAAGAGGAAACAATGCTCGTCACCAACAGCGTGACGCGCAAGATCTATTCGCCGATGCTGAGTCGGTCGGGCGGTGTGATTTCGCGCTACGACGCCCTGTTCCAGAAATACGCCGCAACAGCGCGTTGGGACTGGCGACTGCTCGCTGCGCAGTGCTATCAGGAGTCGGCTTTCGACCCGAAGGCACGCTCGTGGGTCGGTGCTTGCGGACTGATGCAGATTATGCCGGCAACCGCCACGGAACTCGGTCTGCCGCACGACCAAATCTACGAACCTGAGCCCAACATCGCCGCAGCCGCGAAATACATCCGGCAACTCACCAACCATTTCAACGACATTGCCGACAGCAACGAGCGTCGCTATTTCGTGCTCGCGGCCTACAACGGCGGTTGGTTCCACATTCGCGACGCAATGGCTCTGGCGAAAAAATACGGCAAGAATCCCCATCGCTGGCAGGATGTTTCGGAGTATGTCCTCGGTCTGAGCAAGCCGGAATTTTATCGCGATCCCGTCGTCAAGCGAGGCTATATGCGCGGCTCCGAAACCTACAACTACGTCGCCTCGATTCGCAATCGCTACGCCCAATACAGAGGCTTCGCGCGACCGGGAAATTCAGACCTTGGCACTGTGGCCACTCCCCATCGCGCGAAGCGGAAGAATAAGTATAAAGTAATGTAATTTTCTACCAATTCCACTGCCTCACGACCGCCAAAGCCTTCACCCAGTTCGTGTCGAGCGAGAAGCGCGTCAGGTAGTTCTCGTTGTTGTAGTACGACAGAATCAGCTCCTTGTCCATGTCGTTGAACAGCGGATGGTTGATGCTCGCGTTGCGGAACACCGTCATCACAACGTCGCGGTCCTCCTTCTTCTTCGCCGCTCCGAGCCGTTCCATGTAGAAATTCACGAACTCGTGCATCGCATACGACTGTTCGTTGAGCATCGTCACCGTCTTGTTGAAAAACTCCAAGTCCGTCGAGTCGCGCAGCACGTCGTCGCGCACCTGCATCGCCATGTAGCTCAGTTCGTCGTACTTGAAAGTCGCGATTTTCCGCGTTTCAATGTCCTTCGACCTGTCTTCAGCCACGGCTTTCGAGTCCTCCAACAGCAGTTTAAACACGTCTTGCGCCTTTGCGGTCGCAGTCAGGCAGAGCAGGGCTGCCACAAACAATATTTTCTTCATCATTCTTTCTTTATTTAGTTATAAAACACGTTTTCCGATTCTTTTGACGAAAAATTTTCCCTTTCGTTTAAAATCGGGGGCAAAGGTACAAAAAAAGTTGAATCCTCGCAAGGATTCAACTTTTTTTAGGAGTTATCGCTTCGCTTAGGAGTTATCGCTTCGCTTAGGAGTTAGTTCGCTGCGCTCACGGAGTTAGAAGGAGTTAGCAGACATTACCTTTCACCATTGGAAAAATATTGTCCGAATAGCATAAAAATCGGGAAAGTTTTCGCATTCCCGACTTTTTTCATTCTCCCCTCCCAAGGGAGGGGTTGGGGGTGGGTCTTATGCCGTAGGCATCCGATAGGGGTAGCCTGCCACACGTGGCAGGGAGCGAAACACCAACCCCAATTTTTAGCGTGCCTTTGGGTACGCGATATGAAATCCAATACCTACGGCATTGTTTTTGATATTTTTGATATTGTTGTCTTTGTCCCAGCCATAGGAATGGCTGGCTGCCCGTATCTGATGCCGATTGGCATCAAAAGAAGCGGAACCATGTGCTCCGCTTCTTTTTGTATCTTCTCTCATATAGATAATTTGTTTTTTTCCCTTCTACTATTTACGACCTTTCTTTCTTATTTTTCCGTATTTTTTGTACACATAAAGAGCAATGATGGCATTTTCAAAACTGTCATAAAAATAGCTATCAATACCTCCCCTATCTACATATAGAGCACCGTCTGAGGTTTTAAATAGTTTCCCATCATAAATATCGTCTTTATCTTCAAATCTTACAGGTCTTATCATACTCGAAGTAAAAGTTCCCCGATACCAATTTCCGAGAAATTTATATTTAAAATCAGACATTGTGATACTTTCTATATCCACACTCGAACTTTTAGAACCAGACTCTGATACGGATGAACTGGAAGACGAACTCGAAGACCCAGATGATGCATAAGAAGTAGATTTGGGCCGTTTATATTCTGCATAACACCTGTCTACGTGTCTATTAAACGCAGCTCGTACATCATCTATTTCCGACAAACGATTTTTATAGAAACTGTCGTAGCCGTGCTTACTCGTTGATTTCATGATTTTTTCAGCATGGTCTATTCTATCTCGAACATTATTTACATAGTAATCACGCCAAACATGAACTGTTTCCAATCCCAAAAGCCCTCCTCTTTCCCGAGATGTATACAAATGATAATCATCATTTTTCCCGTTGTTCCATTTTTTTTTATCCGCAAAAACTCTACATACAAAGTAGAAATCTGAAATCTCTTGAGCCATTGATAGCCTATTGTCGGGATCATAATTCTTGTATTCCGACAAAAACTCACCAACTTTACCACTTTCGGGAAAATAAATGTTGTTCTCAGTGGCCTTAGACACCATTTCCCTGTTGATTCT
>JAFYJH010000122.1 GCA_017538195.1 Prevotella sp. | reverse complement strand
ATTGGAATGATACTGAGGTAAAACTACTATTCCAAATGATGGAGAGTTACTATTATGACGAAGAAATCTCCGATGATGACAAAAATGCTTTTAAGGAAACCATCGTTACGCCAGAATATAGAAATGAGAAAGCATATTACAGAAAAGTTGCTTACAATACAAATGGTGTCTCTGAAAACGTCATAGGCAACAATGCCTTTATTGAGGCTAAAATCAAACAATACACAATCCCTAAAAATATCGAGTATGTTGGTGACACGGCATTTGCATATTGCGAAGAGTTGGAAATTTTAGAATTTGAGGGCAAGACAATGTTTGGAACCTTCCCTATTATTGAATGCAACAATCTGAGGCAGATAGTCGTTCCCAATGGCTTGCAATCTTATTATGCAGCGTGTTTGCCTTTCTATAAAACGCTTATCACAGAAAAACAGCACAACGAAGGCACATAAATCTAATTTAAAGTAGAAGAGTCGGGTAAGGAAGTAAGACCAATTTGTGATAAATACCAATAATGTGCAATGCCAACAACCAAACACTACCTTGCAGGGTGGAAAAATACGGTCGAGTTGTGTGCAGCCAGGTTTTTTGGGAAATGAATTGGCAAAAAAAACATAAATCTACTGCTAATTAAAAAAAGCAGTATATTTGCAGCATGAATACAATTTTGAATGTTATTAAGTAGTCGGGAGGAAAATGTTTTCAGAAAGGAATGAATCCAGAAATCGGTTTGTGTACGAAGAATTTTTGCTAAAAAAAATTAAATTATTCTTCTAATGTGTTGAAAAATATGATATAATCATTACTTTTGCACAAAATCAATCAGCATTTAAAATGTGCAATTATGAATAAACTGATAGAGCGAGTTGCAAGCTATTGCAAGAAAATGAGTGGGCAGGGCATGGTCTTGAAAGTCATGGATAAGCAACAATTAGGGAAATTGCCTATAGTTATAACAAGTAACTATGCTTGTTATGAGGCTATGTTGATGGATGTACCTATCTTGCTATTGGCTATACAGAACGATGGCTATACACCAAAGCTATTACAGAAGCATCAGCAGATGGTAACAAGATTGACAGGGCATCATACGGTCTTTGCAATGGAGAATGTGGCATCCTATCATATCTCAAGAATGATTGAGGCTCGAATTAACTTCATCATTCCAGACAAAATGATATTTATTCCATCTCTTCTCGTTAATCTGAAAGAGATGAAAGATGGTAGAAAACTGGAAGATGAAGTAATGCCAAGCATGGCGCAGTGTCTCTTACTTTACCATTTGCAACGTGAGAGCCTGAATGGTTGCACAACAAGGCAGCTTGCAGATAAGTTTAGAACTTCTTATGCCAGTATGAGTAGGGCGTTACGATGGTTGAGCCTCAAAGGTTTGATAGGACTGACTGGCGAAAAGGAGAAAACTGTGATGATGGCAGCCAAGGGAAAAAGTTTGTGGGAGAAGGCTTTTCCGCTGATGTTGTCGCCTGTTGAACGTACTTTATATACAGACGAATTGCTTGAGGAAATGCCTTTGGCTGGAGTAAGTGCCCTCGAACAGGTTACAATGGTGGCAGTACCAGAGAGTCCATGCAAAGCCGTTTCAAAAGTGTGGGCTCAGGAACAAAAAGAGTTGCTTCATAAAAACTTTGGTGATTGTGTGGTCGAGGTGTGGCGCTATGACCCCACGCTATTGGCGGAGAAAAATATCATAGATCCGTTGTCGTTGTATCTTAGTTTGCAAGCAAATGATGACGAGCGAATAAAAATTGAATTAAAGAATTTGATAAATCATGTAATATGGTTAGAGGATTAGATGTTTGGAAAGAGTTTTTCTCAGATTACGCAGCCAATTACGTATTGATTGGAGGAGCTGCGTGTCATTGGTACGAAGAAGAATATGCCCAAACTCCACGAGCGACAAAGGACTTAGACTTGATTCTTGTGGTTGAAGCATTGTCTCCAGAGTTTGGCATACAATTTTGGGATTTCATTAAAGTGGGAAAATATTCGTCGAGGCAACGCGGCGAAAAGAAACATGAGTATTTCCGCTTTATGGATCCCGAGGATAAGCGTTTTCCCCAACAAGTGGAATTGTTTTCACGATGCGCAGGTGGGCTGCGGCTTCCCGAGGGTGTGCGTTTGGAACCCATCCATATTGAAGATGGGGTTTCAAGCCTTTCTGCGATACTGATGGACGATGATTATTACCATTTCACGATAGAGCACAGCACGGTCTTTGAGGGTATTCATCTTGCAAATATTGAGGCACTTATTTGTCTGAAAGCCAAGGCATATCTTGATTTGAAAAATCGAAGGGACAAAGGTGAGGAAATCGACCGTGACAAAATAGAAAAACATAAAAAAGATGTGATTCGTTTGGCTGCATTAATCCCCGGCGAATCTAAATTTGAATTGCCGGAGGTGCTAAAAAAAGATGTTGTTGATTTTTGTGAAGCAGTAGCATCAAACCTCCCTAATCAGGACTTTATGAAGTCTATCGGACTACCATCAATGAAGTCTTATGATATAGTAGAATCTCTGAAAAGATATATGAACCTATAAGATATGCAACAACTACAACCTAACACCACCTTACAAGGTGGAAAATACAGACGAGTTGTTGAGCAAAAGCGAAAAATCGAACGAGTGCTGTGGCAAGGAACATGAATGTTATAAAAATTCCAAAAATAAATTTGGATATTTCAAAAGTTATGCGTAAATTTGCGCCGTAATTTTTGATATTTCTGTAGTTATATGGATTTGTATGTGCAGACAAACGACGCTATTATGCGGCAGATTGGCTCTAAACTTAAGGAGCTGAGAATTGAGAAAAACATGAAGCAGGCTGAATTGGCTGATGCCTCTGGAGTATCAGTCTTTACTATCAGTTCTGTGGAAAATGGCAAGACGACCTCTTTGCTTACTATTGTGCAACTATTGAGGGCTCTTGGACATTTGGACTATTTCGATAGTTTCTTTCAAGAGGAAACAATCAGTCCCATTGCCTATGCCAAACTGATGAAGAATAACAAGAAGAAGATTCGTGTGAAATCATCAAGTACAGAAGTAAATAAGAACGATTCAGAATGGTAACATTAGCATACGTGAATATATGGGGGCACCGGGCAGGCGTTGTGATGTGGAATGAAAACACACAGTCTGCCATATTCGAGTACGAACCTGCTTTTGAGAGATTGGGATTGAACCTTTCCCCCATATTGATGCCTTTAAATCCTCATGCCACACATCAGTTCACTTCTATATCCAAAGAAACCTTTATGGGGCTGCCAGGCTTGTTGGCAGACGCTTTGCCTGATGCATACGGAAAAGCATTGCTTGACAGATGGTTGGCTACAATTGGCAGGACATTTGCCAATCCTGTTGAACGACTGTGTTATCAAGGGAAAAGGAGCATGGGCGCACTGGAGTTTGAGCCTGCGCAAGACACTTTTCTTGAAAAAGAAACCAAGATAGAAATCGATTCATTGGTGGAGATTGCTCGTGAGGCTTTGAACCAGAAAGCAAAACTGGACACGAATCTAAGCCAAGACCGAAAAGAAGCCCTTATGAATATCATCAAGGTTGGAACATCCGCTGGAGGCCAACGGGCAAAGGCCGTTATCGCGTTTAATGAAAAAACGCAAGAGGTTCGTTCTGGGCAAATTGACGCTCCTGAAGGATTTGAACATTGGTTGTTGAAATTGGATGGTGTGACGAATCAGGAACTGGGAGATCCGAAATTCTATGGATTGATAGAATATGCATATTATCTGATGGCTAAAGATGCGGGAATTGACATGATGCCATGCAGAATCCTTAGAGAAAATGGTCGCTCACACTTTATGACAAAGCGTTTCGACCGAATTGGCGGCAAGGAAAAACTGCACATGCAGACACTTTGCGGAATCGCCCATTACGACTATAAAATGTTGCGGGCTTATTCGTATGAGCAGGCTTTCCAAGTGATGAGACAGATGAGGTTGCCCTATATTCAGGCAGAAGAAATGTTTAGGAGAATGGTGTTTAATGTTGTGGCCAGAAATCAGGATGACCACACGAAAAATATATCATTTTTGATGGATAAGAATGGTGTTTGGCGACTGTCACCCGCCTATGATGTTTCTTGGTCATATAATCCAGAAGGGCAATGGACATCACAGCACCAGATGTCAATCAACAACAAGTGGACGGACATTACAATGGATGACCTATTGGCGGTAGCATCAGCTATGAACATCAAGAAACCTCATGAGATTGTAGAAAAGGTAATTGATGTTGTTGCTCACTGGCCAGACTATGCTACTCCATTAGAGATTCCATTAAAGACTATTAAGGCAATCAATTCCACATTGATTACTCGGTTATAGCTATTTTACGAGCGAATATGCAACATCTACAACCTAACACCACATTGTTGATTGGAAAAAGCGGTCGAGTTTAATGCGAGTGCCGTTTTGTTTTCGACTTTTTATCGAGATTTAGTGAGCCGATAATCGCGGTGAACCTTTTTGACGCGAATTGCCATGGCGCAAATCAGGACAATCAGCAGATAGAGCAAGGCCGTTTGCAGACTGCTGATTCGGATGTTTTCAATGCTCGAACACGGCCACGACGCTATGCCTTTCAAGCCTTTGTTTAAAAGGGAAGAAAGTTCGTAAAGCACGCTCGCAAGCGTGCTTTTTATCGTCAGCAACGACGCGCCAATCAGCGACTCGACCGCCACGGCGAGGAAAAAGACGGCGGCTGTGTAGAGAATCAGCGTGACGAGCGGAATGGCAACGAAATTCGTGACGAGGAAATAGACGGGAAACCGCCCGAAATAATAGGCGACGAGCGGTGCCGTTGTCATCTGTGTGGCACAACTGACGGCTGCCAAGCTCAAAATCCATTCTAAAATCGTCTTGAAAAGTCGATTGTTTTTGATTTTTCTTGACAAAATCATGTCGAAAAACCATAAAAAAGCCTTGTTGAACACGGGGAAAAACACGATGATGCCCAAAACCGCCATGAACGAGAGTTGGAAACCGACATCCCAGAGCGACAACGGACTGAAAAGGAGCATGACGAGAGCCGCCAACGAGAGCGTGTTCAGCGAAAAGGCGGAGCGACCGAGCAAGGCCACGATGCCATAGACGGAGAGCATCGTCGAAGCCCGCACGACCGACGGCGAAAAGCCGACCATCAGCGCGAAAAGCCAAATGACGGGCAGCGTGAAAAGTTGGCCGGCGACGCGCCAGCCCATACGCACGAAAATGAACGACAGGAGGAAATAGATGATGCCGAGATGCAAGCCCGACAAAGCCAAAACGTGCGACGCTCCGCTGACGGAATAGGTTTCGCGGAGTTCCTTCGTCAGTGCCGATTTGTCGCCCAAAACCATCGCTGCAACCACCGCCTGCTCGTGGCCGTCGAGTCCCGATGCTCGCAGGGCTTCCACGCCTTTCCGCCGGAATCGCATCAGTCGGATTTTCGTCCGTTCCACCACCGACAACGGCTGCAAACTGACCGCCGCTTTCTGCCAGTCGGCGTGGAAAATGAAAGTTTGTCCGACAACGCCATGCACCTGCAACCATCGGAGAAAATCGAAGCCAAATTGCTGATTCTGACTCGAAAAGGCTTGAGGTTTTTCAATTTTTGCGTAAGTATGGATTCCGTCGCCAAAACGTAGCCGCTCGTAACGACGATGAAGCGTGTCGCGAAGTATCGACGCCCGCAGGCGGAACGGCTTTTTGCCCTGCCGAATCGCCATCAATTCGCACTGAATCACCTTTCCTCGGACAACGGGTTCACTGACAACAACGGCATCGAAAGCCACTTTTTCTGTCGGAAAATGACATTCGAGTTGTCGTTTTTCACTTGAAATCAGAAAAAATCCGAGCATAAAACAAACCGCCAACACCAAAAAGCCATAAAAGACAGAAAGAACGTGCTGAAAAATCGGTTTTCGCTTCCGTAAAACTCTCAGTATCAAGTAGATAGACGCAAAAGCAAGCGAAATGACGAGCCAAACCCACAACGGCAGCGAATAGCCGACGAAATCGCCGACAAAAATGCCCAGAATGAGCATGATGACCATTCTGAGCAATGGGGCGCGTTGGAAAATGCTGTCGCTTGGTCTCAAATCCTCAAAATTTTCAACTTATAGGATTAAAAACCGTAGTTGAAACCAATCGAGAAGAATTCCTTGAACATCCAGTAGCCGTTTTTGTCGTCGCGAGTGCGGTTGTCGTCGAAACGCGGATGCAGGAAGAGTTTCGAGGAGATGTATTTGTTGAACTGGAACGAGAATTCGTTTTCCCATTCGTATTCAACGCGCTTGTAACTCGTGAAGCCGTACATACGCGATTTCCACGAGATGTTTTCAGCCATTTTCCACGTGTAGTCAATGATGAACTGCGAACCGAAATCGAGCAGATGATGCTTGTCGGGATCAAGGCCGTGGCGCGTGGGGAACCAGATTTCGCTGCCGTCGTTGTTGATGAAAATCGAGCGATCGACATAGCGATAGTTCAGCGCCAAAGGCGAAATGTTCACCGTTCCCGTGAGCCGTTTGTTGAGCCATTCCACCTTGTATTCCATACCGAGCGAAAGGTTCAAGTTGAACGGCGACATGATGTCGGAATAAGTGCGGCGGTCGTTGGCCTTCAAACCGCGAGTAAACTGCGTGTAGCCGAGCAGCGAAAGCGTGTAGTACCAGTGCTTCGTGGCTTGCAGACCCACTTTCGAGGTCAGACGAATCAGGTCTTCGTTGGTCTTGAACTTATTGACCGTGTCGGAGGGCGAAGTCTGGAAACCGAGTTTCAGTTCGAGTTTGTTGTCCCACTTCCATTTCGATTTGTTGTCGTAGTTGGCCTCCAAAGTCAGCGCCGACAGCATCGAATAGTTGCTTTCGCCGCCTTTGTACCAGTTGCCCGACACGTAGTTCTGGAGGAATTGCAGGAATCCGTCGCCTTTGTATTTCCAGAAATTCGGCTTTTCCACTTCAACATCGACCTTCGGGGCTTCCGGCTCCTCGGGCGCAGTGATTTCAGGCGTCGGCGTCGTCACCACAACCTGCTCGGGCTCGGTGATTTCGGGCGTGTCATACTGTTCGCGCAACTGGCTTTCCGAAGTCGCCACCAAGTCGGGCCGTTTCAGGTAGAAATTCAGCAGCGTCGCGCTCACCTCAGAGGGTTGTTCGTCGAGCGAAAGCGCCTCGTGAGCGACATTTTCGTAGTAAGTGAAAGGCAGGAACAGCTGAGCCGTTCCGGCAGTTGTCGGCATCATCGTGGCCTGCGCCTGCAAGCCCATCGTCGTTCCGAGCATCATGGAAATCAATGTAAAAATTTTCTTCATCATATTGCTTTTACTTTTTCGTTAGACTTCGCGCGTTTATATTGTTGTGTTATTTGTCATCGTAGTGTCCGTAGGCAGTCAGCACAAGGACGATTACTTCCGTTTCGTGGATTTCATGAAAGCCTTCGGTTCGGACTTTGCCAGACGAAGCAAATCCGCGGCGCAAAATTACAAAATCTTTTCCAAAGTCCAAC
Organism: Prevotella sp.; assembly: GCA_017538195.1. Lineage (GTDB taxonomy): Bacteria > Bacteroidota > Bacteroidia > Bacteroidales > Bacteroidaceae > Prevotella. The sequence continues at coordinate 5,919 of JAFYJH010000122.1, read as the reverse complement.
ATTTTTCTTCATTTGTTTGCAAGTTTTTTTCAAAAATTTGTCCGTTTCGGAAAAAAAATGTAAATTTGCACCTTAAATTTAAAAAACATAGAAAAAACAACAATGGATAAGAACACAACCACAGGATTCATCCTCATTGCTATCGTGCTGATAGCTTTCAGTTACTTCAACCGCCCCTCTGCCGAGGAGCAACGTGCCGCCTTCGTCCGCGATTCCATTGCGCAGGTGGAGCGTATGAACCAAGAGAAAAAACAACAGGCGGAGGCTGCCGCGAAGGAGGCTCTCGCCAAGCAGCAGGCCGAAAACGACACCACTGCCCTGTTCCACGCAGCGATGAAGGGAACGGCGCAGAATGTCGTCCTGAAAAACGAGAAGGTGGAACTGACGCTCAACTCGCAAGGCGCCGTCGTGAAAAAGGCCGTGATCAAAGGGTTTAAGGACCGCAACGACAAGCCCGACGTGACGCTTTTCGACGAGGGCGACCAGACGCTGAACTTCATGTTGGCTGCCAAGGAGAGCAACATCGCCACGCAAGACCTCGTTTTCGAGGCTTCCAACGTCAGCGACACGACCGTGACCTTCACGGCGACGGCTGGCGACGGCAAGACCATCACGATGAACTACCTGCTCGGACGCGACTACATGCTCCACTTGCAGATGCAAGCCGAGGGCATGGCCGGAATTTTCTCGCCGAACACGCAGTCAATGGATGTGAATTGGCAGGGAATGTGTCCGCAACAGGAGAAGGGTTTTATGTTTGAAAACCGCTATTGCACGCTGACCTACAAGGAAAAAGACAGTTCGACCGACTACCTGAACGAGACTTCCGAAAAACGCGATGTGCCCGTCGAGGAAGCACTCGACTGGGTGGCTTTCAAGGACCAATTTTTCTCGTCGATTATGATTGCGAAGAACGATTTTGCCGAGAATTCGCTGATGACGAGCGTTCCGCAGGAAAAAGGTTCGGGCTATCTGAAATATTTCGAGGCGAAGATGAAGACTTTCTTCGACCCGACGGGCAAAACGCCTTCCGAGTTTGAATTCTACTACGGTCCCAACGACTTCCGCAAACTCCAAGCCGTCGAGACGGAAAGCACTTTCGGCAAAGACCTCCAGATGAAAAAACTCGTCTATTTGGGTTGGCCGGTCGTGCGCTGGATCAACCGATTCTTCACAATTTACGTTTTCGACTTCCTCACGGGACTCGGCCTGAATATGGGCATCGTGCTCATTCTGATTACGCTCTTGCTAAAAGCCATCACTTATCCGTTGGTGAAGAAAAGTTATATGTCGTCGGCGAAAATGCGCGTGTTGAAGCCGAAACTCGACGAGGCGACCAAGCAGTTCGACAAGCCCGAAGACCAGATGCAGAAACAGCAGGCGATGATGCAGGAATACGCGAAATACGGCGTTTCACCGCTGTCGGGCTGTATGCCGATGCTGATTCAGATGCCGATTTGGGTTGCGATGTTCAATTTCGTGCCCAATGCCATCCAACTGCGCGGCGAGAAGTTCCTCTGGATCAACGACCTTTCGACCTACGACCCCATTGTCGAGTGGAAAAACAACATCTGGGGCATCGGCGACCACCTCTCGCTGACCTGTATTCTGTTCTGCGTGGCGAACATCCTGTATTCTTACATGACGATGCGTCAGCAGAAAGACCAGATGGTCGGTCAGCAGGCGGAGCAGATGAAGATGATGCAGTGGATGATGTACTTGATGCCGCTGATGTTCTTCTTCATGTTCAACGACTATTCGTCGGGCCTGAACTTCTATTATTTCGTGTCGCTCTTCTTCTCGGCAGCCATCATGTTCCTGCTCCGCAAGACCACCAACGACGAGAAACTGCTTGCCAAACTCGAAGCGAAATACGAGGAAAACAAGAAAAATCCGCAGAAGAAACTCGGCGGACTCGCCGGACGGCTCCAAGCGATGCAGGAAGAGCAACAACGACTGCAAAAACAGCGCGAGGAACTTGCCAACAAGCGTAAAAATCTCGGAAAATAAAAGAAGCCCCACCCCAACCCTCCCCCGTAGGGAGGGAGAAAGAAAGGAATAAATATTGTCTTAACTCCTTAATTATCAATCAAATGAGAATAGGATTTGACAACGAGAAATATCTCAAGATTCAGTCTGAGCACATCCGCGAGCGCATTGCGCAGTTCGACGGAAAACTCTACATGGAACTCGGCGGAAAACTCTTCGACGACCACCACGCCAGCCGCGTACTTCCGGGATTCAAACCCGACTCGAAGTTGCGGATGCTCGCACAACTGCGCAGCAGCATCGAAATCGTCATCGTCGTGAGTGCGGAAGACATCGAGCGCAACAAGGTTCGCGCCGACCTCGGCATCACCTACGACGAAGATGTTTTGCGCCTGCGCGACGAATTTATGCGTCGCGATTTCATGGTGGGCAGCGTCGTCATCACCCATTACAATGGCCAACACGCCGCCAATCAGTTTCGCCACCGATTGGAGCGAATGGGCATCAAATCCTATGTCCACTGCCCCATCGACGGCTATCCGAACAACGTGGAACTGATTGCCTCCGACGAGGGTTTCGGCAAAAACGACTACGTGGAAACGACCCGACCGCTCGTCATCGTCACCGCACCGGGTCCGGGCAGCGGAAAAATGGCGACTTGCCTGAGCCAACTCTACCACGAAAACAAGCGAAACATCCGCGCCGGCTACGCCAAATTCGAGACTTTCCCCGTGTGGAGCCTGCCGCTGAAACATCCTGTGAACATCGCTTACGAGGCCGCAACCGCCGACCTCAACGACGTGAACATGATCGACCCGTTCCACCTCGAAGCCTACGGCAAAACCGCCGTCAATTACAACCGCGACGTCGAGATTTTCCCCGTGCTCAACACGATTTTCGAGGGCATTTACGGCGAAAATCCCTACAAATCGCCGACGGACATGGGCGTGAACATGATTGGCTTCTGCATCAGCGACGACGAGGTTTGCTGTCGCGCCAGCCACGACGAAATCATCCGCCGTTTCTACGATGCCACGAACAAAATGGCCAACGGAGCCGACAACGAAAGCGAAGTCAATAAAATCCGACTGCTTTTCAACCAAGCGAAAATATCGACCGCCACGCGAAAAGTCACCGTGGCGGCCTACGAGCGGAAAATCCAGAGCGGAAACCACGCCGCCGCCATCGAACTCGAAGACGGCACCATCATCACCGCCAAGTCGTCGCCCTTGCTCGGCTGTTGCGCCGCCCTGCTGCTCAATGTCACGAAGCATCTCGCAGGCATCGACCACGAGGCGAAACTCATTCCGCAGAGCATGATCGAGCCGATTCAAAAGACCAAAATCGAATATCTCGGCGGCCACAATCCGCGTCTGCACACCGACGAAGTGCTCGTGGCACTCAGCGTGCTCTCCACGCACGACGAAAACTGCCGAAAAGCATTGGAGCAACTGCCGAAACTGCGCGATTGTCAGGTTCACACGACCGTCATGCTCAGCGAAGTCGATCGGAAAATCTTCAAGAAACTGGGCTGCGGACTGACCTGCGACCCCGTGAAGAAAACATCCGCAGAACTCGTCTATAACTATTAACCAAAAACAGAAAACGATATGAAAAAAGCCATTCAAATCCTAACTTTCGCCCTGATTTTTGCGGCGAACACGATCAATGCACAAACCATGATTCAGAAAAACAACATTCGTCTGCAATCCGACCGAATGACGCCCGAAGCACTCTGGGCAATGGGCAGAATCGGCGGCTATGCTGCCTCGCCCGACGGCAAGCGCATCGTTTACAACGTGGCCTACTACAGCGTGAAGGAAAACAAGAGCCATCACATTCTCTACGTGATGGATGCCGACGGTCAGAACCAGAAAAAACTGACGACTTCGGCGAAAAACGAAACCGATGCCGCGTGGATCGACAATAACCGAATCGCTTTCCTTTCTGGCGGTGAAATCTGGACGATGAAAGCCGATGGAACCGACCGTATGCAGTGGTCAGGGACGGGCGGAAAGGTCGAGGGTTTCAAATTCTCGCCCGACTGCTCCAAAGTCATCATTCTGAAGTCGATTCCTTTCCACGACATCATCCAGAAGAAGCCCGACGACCTGCCAAAAACGACGGGACGAGTGGTCAATGACCTGATGTATCGCCATTGGGACCATTACGTGGAGTCGATTCAGCATCCTTTCGTTTACGACACGAAGCATATCAAATGGGATACTGATCAAGGAATTGACATTCTCGAAGGCGAACCCTACGAGTGCCCGATGGAGCCTTTCGGCGGCATCGAGCAACTCGCGTGGAGTCCCGATTCGAAGCAGATAGCCTACACTTGCCGCAAAAAGACGGGATTGGCGTACAGCATCTCGACCGACAGCGACATTTACCTGTACGATTTGGAGAGCGGACAGACGCAGAACCTGTGTAAGACGCTCGACTACGTGGCTCCCGAAGTCGATCCGACGCATACGATGAAAGATCAAGTCGTCAACAAGAAAGGGAACGGAATGCGGACGGAGCAGGAAATCGCCGACGACGGTGGTTTTTATGTCGATCAGATGGTCGGCTACGACATGAATCCGAAATTCTCGCCCGACGGCAAATACGTGGCGTGGCTTTCGATGGAGCGCGACGGCTACGAGGCCGACCGCCAACGCCTCTGCATCCATTTCTTGGGACAGGGCACGAAGCAGTTCGTCACCGAGTCGTTCGATTCCAATGTCGATGACTTCTGCTGGGCCGCCGACAACAACACCTTATATTATATAGGCGTTTGGCACGGCAAAACCAACCTCTACAGCACCGACCTCAAGGGCAAAGTCAAGCAGCTGACCGACTTCCAAGCCGACTTCGGAAGCCTGCAAATGATGGCCGGCGGCAACATTCTCGCCGAGCGTCACGACCATTTCCACCCTGCCGACCTCTACGTGATTACGCCCAACGTAAAAAAGCCCGAAAAGACCGCCATCAAGCAGATTACACGCGAAAACGAGCATATTCTCTCGCAGTTGGCCGTCGGAACGAGCGAAGCGCGCTGGACCAAGACCACGACGGGCGAAGATTTGCACTACTGGGTTATCAAACCGCCGCATTTCGACCCGACGAAGAAATATCCCACGCTGCTCTTCTGCGAAGGCGGTCCGCAGAGTCCCGTCAGCCAGTTCTGGAGCTATCGTTGGAACTTCTACATCATGGCCTCGCAGGGCTATGTCGTCATCGCGCCCAACCGCCACGGACTGCCCGGCTTCGGACAAGAATGGCTTGAGCAAATCAGCGGCGACTGGACCGGACAGTGCATGAAAGACTATCTCGCAGCCATCGACGATGCCGCCGAGAATCTGCCCTACGTCGATAAAGACCGAATGGGTGCTGTCGGTGCTTCGTTTGGCGGTTTTTCGGTTTATTACCTCGCCGGCCACCACGACAAACGCTTCAAATGCTTCATCTCCCACGACGGCGCGTTCAACCTCGAAGCGATGTACACCGAAACAGAGGAAAACTGGTTCTCGAACTGGGAGTATGAAGATGCCTTCTGGAACAAGAATTTGACCGCAAATGCCAAGAAAACCTACGACAATTCGCCCCATCGTTTCGTCGACCAATGGAACACGCCGATTCTCTGCATCCACGGCGAACTCGACTACCGCATCAACGCCACGCAGGGCATGTCGGCCTTCAACGCCGCCCGAATGAAGGGCATCGAGGCGCAACTCCTCATCTTCCCCGACGAAAACCACTGGGTTCTCAAACCCCAGAACGGTATTCTCTGGCAGCGCACTTTCTTCAACTGGCTCGACCGTTGGCTCAAGTAATTTACCATTTGACCATTTACCATTTACAATTGATTTGAATGGACATCATTCAGAAGTATTTTCCCAAACTCACAAAGCTTCAGGTTGAGCAGTTTGCTCAACTTGAGGCTCT
>JAFYJH010000121.1 GCA_017538195.1 Prevotella sp. | reverse complement strand
CACATTCTGCGCGACACGCGCACGATGCTGATTCTCTTCTGTATGCCGGTCGTATTGATGCTGCTTTTCGGATTCGCCATCACCAACGACGTGAAAAACGTGCGGACGGTGGTCGTCATTTCGCAGATGGACCACCAGACACAAGCCGACATCGAGCGGCTCGCTGCATCGGAATATTTCACCATCGTGAAAACCGTCGCCACACCACAAGAGGCCGAGCGACTGATACGCAATCAAAAGGTTGACATGGCGTTGATTCCCTCTCCAAAAAGCTACGGAACGCAACGAACTTGGCAAATCATGGTCGATGGTGCCGACCCGAATATGGCGCAGCAATGGACAAACTACGCCACGGGCGTAATTTCCAACCATCAACTATCAACCATCAACACCAAACTGCTATACAACCCACAAATGCGCTCGGCCTACAACTTCGTTCCAGCCATTATGGGTATGCTTCTGATGCTGATTTGCGCGATGATGACCTCGATTTCAATTGTTCGCGAAAAGGAGCGCGGAACGATGGAAGTCTTGTTGGTTTCGCCGGTAAAACCCCTGATGATTATTGTCGCCAAAGTCATTCCCTACCTCGTGCTGGCCTTCGTCATCCTCACGACGATTCTCCTGATGGGACGCTTTGTACTCGACGTGCCATTGGCCGGTTCCATCGTGTGGATTTACTTCGTTTCCACCATCTACATTCTGCTTGCGCTCTCGCTCGGACTGCTGATTTCAAACATCGCCAACAGCCAGTTGATGGCACTTTTACTGTCGGCGATGGTGTTGCTCGTGCCCATCGTGATGCTTTCAGGTATGATGTTCCCCATCGAGTCGATGCCCCGAGTTTTGCAATACGTTTCCGCCATCGTTCCGCCTCGCTACTACATCGAAGCGATGCGCAAACTGATGATTATGGGCGTGGGAATCGGGGAAATCGCTCGCGAAGTCATCATTCTTTCCGCGATGACGCTCTTTCTGCTCGGTGTATCTCTTAAGAAATTCAAAACACGACTCGAATGATGATAAAATATTTGATACAAAAAGAATTCTTGCAGATTCGCCGCAACTCGTTCCTGCCGAAGCTCATCGTCGTTTTCCCTATGATGATGATGTGCGTGATGCCGTGGGTGATGAATCAGGAAGTGAAAAATATTCGCGTGACTGTCGTCGATAACGACCGCTCGACCGCTTCGCAGCAACTTGTCCATCGCATCGAAGCCTCGAACTACTTTATTTTTAACGGTCTGAAGCCGACTTACAAAGCAGCCCTGAAAGACATTGAAAGCTCGAAAACCGACATCATTCTCGAAATCAAAGAAGACAAAATTCTCATCGCCGCCAATGCCGTCAATGGCACAAAAGGGGCAATCGGTTCAGCGTATTTGAGTCAGATAGTAGCATCGCGCCAGCCAACTCTCAACTCTCAACTCTTAACTCTCAACTTGTATAATAAAGGGCAAAACTACAAAGTCTTCATGATTCCCGCCCTTTTTGCCATTCTCATCATGCTGATGACAGGTTTCCTGCCTGCCCTTAACATCGTCGGCGAAAAAGAAACGGGCACCATCGAACAAATCAACGTCACGCCCGTGCCGAAATGGGCTTTCATCCTCGCCAAACTCATTCCCTACTGGCTCATCGCCCTCTTTCTCATCACCGTCTGCCTCGTGCTTTCGTGGGCGATTTACGGCATCACCTGCCAAGGTCCTATCCTTTGGATTTACGTTCTCGCGATGCTTTTGGCACTGTTTTTCAGCAGTTTCGGCCTCATCATTTCCAACTACAGCGACACGATGCAGCAAGCCATCTTCGTCATGTGGTTTTTCGTTGTCTGTATGCTCCTCCTCAGCGGACTTTTCACCCCGACGCGCTCCATGCCCTCGTGGGCATACCTGACCACCTACATCAATCCGATGCACTATTTCATCGATGCCATCCGCACCGTTTTCGTGCGTGGCGGCGACTTCCGTAGCATCGCCCATCAGGTGCTTGCCCTGTTCAGCATCGGCTCAGTCATGGGATTTTGGGCTGTTCAAAGTTACAAGAAGAATAACTGAGTATGATTATTTTATGTCAAATCATTCGTTTTTATATAAAATAATGCGTAATTTCGCAGCCGAAATATGGAATAATTATTAAAGAGATGAACCGTTCACAGAAGATTATCCGTACCAGCGTCATCGGCATTGCCGCCAATGTGCTGTTGGCAGCGTTCAAGGCTGTGGTGGGCGTATTGGCGAGTTCGGTGGCTGTTGTGATGGACGCAGTAAACAACCTGAGCGACGCGCTGTCGAGTGTCATCACCATCATCGGCACGAAACTCTCTGAGCGGCCTGCCGACCAAGAACATCCCTTCGGACATGGCCGCATCGAGTATTTCAGTGCCATCATCATCGCCGTCATCGTCCTGTCGGCAGGCATCACTTCGCTGATTGAGTCGGTGAAGAAGATTTTCGCGCCGACAGAGCCTGAATATACCACCGTGACGCTCGTGGTGATTGTGGTGGCTATCGTAGTGAAACTGGTGCTTGGGCAGTATGTGAAGCGGCAGGGTCGGCAGTTGAGCAGCGACGCGCTGATTGCTTCCGGCTCTGACGCCCTTTTCGATGCCATCATCACGTTGGCAACGCTGGTTTCGGCAGGAATCATGCTACTCTGGCACGTGTCGATCGACGGCATCCTCGGCGTTCTCATCTCGTTGGTCATCATCAAGGCAGGCTTCGACATGCTGGCCTCGCCCGTCAATGAACTGCTGGGTACACGGTTTCCGCAGAATTTGGTACAGGAAATCAAAAAGGAAGTTTCGGACTTCGACGGCGTTCATGGCGTTTACGACATCATCCTGCACAACTACGGCCCCAACGTGTTGATTGGTTCGCTGCACATCAACGTCTATGACACGATGGACGCCCACGAGATTCACGGTCTGACCCGCCGAATTTCCGAACAGATGTACGAGCGTCACGGCATCATTATGACCGTCGGCATCTATGCCATTGCCACCGGCGAAAACAAGCACACGGAACTACAGCAGAAAGTGATGCAGGCCTTGTCCAAGCACAAGGAAATCGTGCAAATTCACGGTTTTTACTACTTCGAGAAAGAGCGTCGCATCTCGGTCGATGTCGTTCCCGACATTTCCGTCCACGACGAAGCCGCCCTCTCCGCTCAACTGGCCAGTGAAATCAAGGCTCTTGTGCCAGACGAGGAAGTAACCGTGGTGATAGACCATAATTATAGCGAGTGAAGAAATCTATTTCACACTCTTCATTACAAAATCCTCAATAGAGAAATCCGAAAGCCCAAAGCGGAATTTTTCCTAACACTGCCGATTCAATGCCGTCGGCTGCCACGAAAGCGTTCTCTTGTCCCGCAATCTGAGCAAAGCCCTTTTCTGTGCCTCCCACTTCGATAACAATTTCACCGTCAATGCAGAAATCGCCTTTTTTGTAGCCCGCATATTCTACCACGTGACCTGCTGAAGCCAGTTGGCTTGCGAAAAAAGTCTCGCGGACAGTTCCCATTTCCGGCAGTCCGGGACTAAGCGTGTAGAGCAAGTTGCTGTTGTCAAGATACATTTTGTCGGGTTTCTGCAGATCGGTGACGCTTTTCAAATCTGTAAAGAGCCGTCGAATGAGGCAAGCCTCCTCCAAATGGGTGAGGTATTTGAGCACGGTTGTTCGCATCATGCCTGTGGCTTTAGATAATTTGGCAATGTCCACTTCATAAGGCATCATTTGTGAAATGACCTGCAGCAAGGCTTTTATCTTACGAGCGTTGCCGACTTCCACATTGCGATGTTTCGTGAGTTCGACATCCACAGTATAGTTGACCACATTTTCCACTTTGTCAATGTAATCCTGTTTTTCCTCAAAATAAAAAGGATAGTAGCCAAATCGCAAATAACGGCCAAAATGCTCGAGCGGATGGCACTGCGACCTGACTTGCGCACAGAATTTTGCAGGATGCTCCAACAATTGTTCCAACTTTATGGGCTCAAAGTCCAACCCCAAGTCAAGATACAGAAATTCCCGTAGCGACAAGCCGGGCATGTCGTATTGCATGATGCGGCGTGAAAGGTCGGCCTGCCCGTCGTTGATTTGGATGAGCGACGAGCCGCTTAACACAATATGCAATTCGCGATACAGGTCATAGATTTCTTTGATTTCCCTACTCCATCCCGGATATTTGTGTACTTCGTCGATGAACAACCATTTTCCTCCGATTTTCACGAAGTTCTCGGCCACTTCCAACAAAGTGTGAGTGGTAAAATAGTTGGTGTCGGCAGAGCAATAGAGCACGTGGCGGTCGCCATCTTCAAAGTGTCTTTTGATGTATTGCTTCATCAAGGTAGATTTCCCGACACCTTTAGGCCCCCGAATAACAATAAGTTGTGCGTTCCAATTAACCCGTTTCATGATGTTGCGCACATACTCCATTGAAACAATGGAGAGGTAATTCTCGTGGCGTTCAAATAGTCTTTCCATATTGTTCTCTATGATTTGATCCCATCCGAAGTGTTCTTTTCGAAAAACGATTTTTGACTAAAAATGTATTTCCTAAAAAACGATTTTTAAAAGAATATGTATTTCCTAAAAAACAACTTCCAGGCGCAAAAGTATATTGTTTTTCTGGAAAATCATAATATTTTTTTAGAAACCGTTTGTTTATTAGGCATTTTTAATAAATAGATATGATTTTTAAGGATTCTTGCAAACACCAAACGACACAAAAATCCCTTCTGCTTCGAGCGGAAGGGAGTTCGTATTATGCAACTATCAGACCAGAAAAACTTATAGAAATCATCAGTTTGTAGATAGCACTCGTCTAATTTCTTCAAGTGATGTCATCGTGGCATTGCCTTGTTCAAACTTGAAAATGTTCCAATCATCATCTTTAAGAATGGGTAGATAAAATACGTGGTCGGGCAGCAGGGCAGAACTCGCACGATAACATTCCTTCAATTCGTTTACTTTTCGTTCATATTCAGCCTCATCAACGGGCATCGTACCCGAATGGTTCACACTTTTAACTTCAAAAATGTGAATTCTTCCCTGATAATCTTTCAGAATAAAGTCGGGATACGACGAGTGGATGCCATTGAGATAATATTCATATTTGATGTCTGAATTGTGGGGAAAATTCTTGCCCCAAAGGTAACGGTAATCATCTTCAAACAAACTTGTACGAACTTTGTCGCCACACTTGATGGCTAATTTTCCAAGCACAGAAGCCCACTTTCGCTCTGCTTCACTGTCGAAAGCGAATGTTGTTGAGTTGCCGCGCCGACACCACACCCAATCTTCCTGTTCGTTGTGGTTTCCGTTATCGACATAAGACGAAATTGCAGGAAATGTGGTTTCTTTATCTACCTCCATACTCTCCTCATAATTGCAAATATAGGTATCGTATTGCTTTTTTATCTTGTCAATCTGCTCCATAAATGTCCACCAACGGCTAACATCGTCGTGGGCATATTCAAAACAGAGGTCTTGCAATTCGTTTTCAACTCTCGTCAATTTATTGTATAGTGTGAAAATGTTGGTGTGTACAGATTTCGTATCAGGTTGAACAACATCTTCAATTTTAAATCCTTTTTTATTCTTCAGATTTGTCAAACGGGTAGTTTTTATCTTGATAAGGTCTTGCAAATTTACGCTGTCGCTTTTCCACAATCTGACGGGATGCATCTGCTTCATTCCCTCTGGCTCAATGCCCCACACCCACGCCGTCATTGCCAGTTCTTTCGCCTCATCGCTAAGTCTTTCAAAATCGAGCAATCGAGGATTTCGGCGCACTCGCCCCATCACCTGCTCGTCCAACTGTCTGCTTTGCGTATCTCTCACTTGATAGAGCATACAGGCTCGCGGGATGTCCCATCCTTCCGAGATGACCATTTTGAAAACAATCACGTCAATTGTCGATTCGTTGCCTTTGGCATAATCTTTCCAACGCTCCACAGGCAATTTTTTCTTGATATCGTCGTTGGTGTCGCACAATTTGCTTTTATCGACTATCACCATCCACTTTAAATCCTGATGCTTGTCCAATGCAGGCTTGATACGTGTGTTCCACTCGTCTTCGGCTTTGTCTTTATTCGATATTTGGATAATCAGGCAGGGATTCACGCCCAACAGATTGCGATAGGCTTGCTTGATTTCCTGAAACTTCTCCAAAGCCGTTTCTACAGGCACACTGTCGTCGTCCACCAACTCCACTCGCTTAATCAGTTTGGCTTGCACGGCTTCATCGTCTGTAATTTGCACATCGGGCACTTGTCCACGACTCAACTTCGGCGTAGCAGAAAAGTTGAAAATGCGCTTGAAAAAATCTTCCGAGATGGCATCAAGGTTGTTTGTGGCTTGGTGACATTCGTCTTTGATGAGGAAAATGCGTTTGTTCTTTCCCTTGCCAAAGTAGTCTTCCGTTATTGTACGCAAGAAATTCAGCATCGGACCTTGCATCAATCGACCGTTTTTCTTGAACAAGTCGCGTGGCAACACATAGACATTGTGATTTTCAGGGATAAAAAGCGTTTCCTCGCCACTCACTTCCGTAGAAATCAGGTAGGCATCAATCTTTGGGAAAATTCCTTTGTCGGCACAATCGCGAAAAACATCGTAATTTTGCTGTGCCAAGTTTCCTTTCGACAGCGTGGACACCAAAAACACCACGTCATCGTGAGCAGTCAACACTTGATTCATAAAGTCGGCCATCATCCGCGTTTTTCCGCTGCCAGTCGGTGCTCGGAATGTCAGCACCTTTTTGTTCCCATCTGCCTTTTGCAACAGTTCTGCCACAGCACGTTGTTGCAGGTCTTTTGCCTCTTGTAGCATCGTTTTAGCCCTCCAGTTTGTGTTTGTCTAACCAATCGTTGTCGTCAATCCATTTTTGCGTGTGGGCGAAATTTCCGCATACCCAATCGACTTTTTCGCGCAATGTCTTGAATTTCTCTTTTCCGTAAAGCGTTTCGTCAATCACGTCAAATGGTGTCTGTCCTTCCAAGGTACTGGAATTGTGAACTGTTGCAATTTCATATACATCCAGATTTCCACCGTAGGGCAGATTTTCTTCTGCCCACTTGAAATTTTTCGTTCCATCGTAACATTCGCCCGTCATCACTCGTTTCAATCGCTTGCTCGTCACATCGTAGGCGATTCCGTTGGGTGTGGTGTCGGTCTTTTCGTTCAATTGACAGAGAATAAATTGACGATTTCCTTCGTCTTTTTTGTTCAAATCAAGCACGGCGTGGCCTGTTGTGCCGCTGCCGGCGAAAAAATCGAGGACGATAATATTCTCATCCTTATTTACCATATTTACTAAAAATTCAATTAATGAAACTGGTTTAGGATTATCAAAACAATCTTCCTGAAATAAGGATGATAACTCACTACAGCCATTTTCGTTTGTTCCAACTCCAAGTTCTGAATCAATATTGTTTTGAGGCACTTTCGTGGCATTTTCTGCATCTCTTTGATATCTTAACGAAAACAACCTTGACTTAACCAAAAAGTATGTTCCTTTTTTGATTTCTTCGTTTAATGTTTCTTGTGTCCATTTCCATTCCCCAACGGCTTTTAATTCATTGGCATTCAAACTTTCTTTAACAACAACATTTTCTTTCAATTGAATCCTCGTCCCATTGTTAGGCTCGTAAATCCCATCTGGAATGTTGAAATGAACACTGCCAACTGGGAATGACAATTCTTTGAGGGCGTTTCCTGTGTTTAACAAAGGGGCATCTCCTCCATCAATACTTCCTTGTGAAAATTTGTAGGACTTATCAAGTTTCTTTCCATAGCACAATACATATTCGTATTTTTTTCTAACCTTTTTTGATAATGAAGGGGGCGTGTCAGTTTTTTTCCAAAGATATGTTGCAACAAAATTACTTTCCAAAAACACCTCATCAAACAAACATTTTACATACGCTTGGTTGCGGTCGTCAATGCTACAGAAAATGACGCCGCTTTCCGCCAACAGTTGTTTAGCCAACATCAAACGAGGATAAAGCATCGACAGAAGATTGTCGCGAGTGATGGCATTTTCGTAGTTCGTCTGAGCAAACTCGCCCATACTGTCCTTGCCGTATGGCGGGTCAATATAGATAACATCCACGCGCCCCTTGTATTCAATCAAAAGGTTTTGCAACGCCTCGTAGTTGTCGCCAATGATTAGTTTGTGCGTCGGCTTGCTGTCGTCGGTGTGAAAACTCAGTTCCTTGTTCTTCTTGAAATAGCGAATGTCGTTGCTGAGTTTTTCCAAACGCTTGTCGAAGTGAAACCCCGTTTTCTTGTAGGTTGTACCCAACGCAGCAATCATCATTGCTTCGTTGTCGTCGTCCGCAGCGAGAATCAGTTTCTTTAACAGCCGGGCATTGGTCGGCTCGAGCACATTGTCTGCCACACGCTTGTCTATTTCAAGCAGCAGGCTTTCTTTCATTCCGTTGTTTGTCATTGTTTCCGTTAATCATTACGTTTTCAATGCGCCGAGCCAATAAACAAATGTTCCCACAAGTACGGTCACGAAACGTGGACGCTTTCACCGTCCAACGTTCAAGGTACTTGCAGGAAACCTAAATCTCAAAACAGGAAAACGCCCACTACATCAGTAGGCGTTACCACTATTCTGAAATTTGTTCTTTCCACCTGCAAGTTTCTGAACGTTTGAATAATAGCCAACGCTAATTTTTACCCACAAAATGGCCGCGGTTCCATCCAGAAATCCCACGACTCGGATGCAAAATTACGCATTTTTTTTCAGAAAACGAAAAAACTCCGATTTTTTTGCTTGTGTCGGAATTATTTTTTACCTTTGCAATCGGAAATCAATTTGTTGAAACGATGTGCAAGTATAATATAGCGATTGACGATGCTGTGATGGAAATGGTGAGGCCAGCCATTGCAGAAGGGATGGACGAGGATGCGTGGGTGCAGCTTCAGGTGGAAATGTTGTTTTCACAGATGGCGGCATCTCGCAGAAGTGCGTCTTTCGACGACGACTATATGGAGAATCTTATCCATTTGTCAGCCCCTGCTTGGAAGGGAGTTCGGGATGCCGACCAATGGGTTCGCGAACTGAGGGGATGACTATGGCAAAGGCTGTTCTCTTAGATAGCGGTTTTTTGATTCGGCTGATGAATCCCGACGAGATGCTTCATCGCGTGGCATTGGATTTTTTCAAGAAATACATTACCAACGGCGTCACCTGCAAAGTTTCCACCATTGCCTTGGCTGAATATGGCGTAAAGGGCGATTTGCGCTTTTTGCCCACGCGGTATTTGCAGTACGTGCCATTCGTTTATGGACATGCAGAGGTGGCTGCGGAGTTTATGCGCAGAATTATTCATGTGAAGCAAGAGCGTGGAGCGGTGATTCAGCCTCGCGTCATCATTCCCAACGACACGAAGATGTTTGCACAGGCAAGTGCCGACCCGGAGGTTTTTGCCTTTGTTTCGGCAGACGCTGAAGCCAAGAAGGTTTATGACTTGTTGGAAAACCCGAATTTTGAGTTTGTGAATATTCGAGAGGCTGAGGCAGATGTCAAATTATAAGAAAGGTATCATGGAAATCAAAAAAGCTGCTTTTACACTTTCGGCACCGCACGTAAACCTCTGCCCGAAAGACAACAAACCCGAATATGCCTTCATCGGGCGCTCGAATGTCGGAAAATCGAGCCTCATCAATATGCTCTGCAACCACAAGGGTCTTGCCAAGACGTCGGCGACGCCAGGAAAAACGTTGCTCATCAACCATTTCATCGTCAATAACGAGTGGTATATCGTCGATTTGCCGGGCTACGGCTTCGCGAAACGCTCGAAAAACGAACGGCAGAAACTCGAAAACATGATTCGCGGCTACATTCTTCAGCGCGAACAGCTCGTGAATGTCTTTGTCTTGATTGACATCCGCCACGAGCAGCAGGCCATCGACCGCGATTTCATCACGTGGCTTGGCGAGTCGGGCATCCCGTTCAGCATCGTTTTCACGAAGGCCGACAAAGTCGGTCCCGTCCGTGCGCAGGCGAATGTGGAGGCGTGGCTCGAGCGGCTGAAAGACGAATGGGAGGAACTTCCGCCCCACTTTATCACGAGTTCCGAGAAAAAAATCGGACGCGACGAAGTCTTGAACTACATCGACGAAATCAACCGACAAGTTTTACAGGAAAATTCTTAATTTTTGTCAAATTCGTTGGTTTATAGGGGAAAAATCGCTACCTTTGTCGCGTCATTAACTTTAAAAAGAATTATTTATGAAGAAAATTTTGTTGAGTTTATTCGTGTTGGTGACGCTCAGTGCCCAAGCACAAACGTTGGAACACAATGTCTATGTCGGAGGTGGACTTTTCACCCATTCCGAAGGTAACGATTCTGAAAAAGGAGCGATGTTCAAACTCGGCTACGGGCTGAATGTCTATTTTTCCGAAGATTGGTCGGTGATGCCGGGCGTGGCTTATCGGGAAGTGAGTGAAAACACGTTCAAATCATCGAAAGATGGTGCTGACGACGACCATTTCAAGTTCATTGATGTTCCTGTCATTGCGCAGTATCACATCGGCAACGGCAAAAATTCGTGGACGGTTGGACTTGGTCCTGTGTTCTCGTTCTGCGTTGGAAACGACACATATTATATTAACGCAAATCCACAGAATCCGCGGAACGAAATAAAGAAATGTAAACCGTTTTCCATCGGACTGCAACCCAGCGTCGCCTATCAGTTGGCGAAGCACTGGCGAGTTGGCGCAGAATATCAGTTCAGCCTGACGGACATGAAACACAAGGACGACATCTACCTCGATGGAAGTCGCCGCATCAGCCACATTGGCCTTTTCGTCAATTTCAACTTCTAAGAAGTTACTTCCACAAGCATTTATTAAAGGGCGATTCTCAAGTCGCCCTTTAATTTAAATATGACCCAACCGCACCCGATTACTTTTCAGGCGCGGCTTTTTTCTTCGCAGCAGGTTTCGGACGCGCTGCGGCGGCTTTCTTCTGAGGTTTTTCGGCAGTTTCACCACCCTTTTTCGACTCAAATTTGTCAATCATCGCACGAAGTCGCGTGATTTCCTTGTCCTTGCGCTCGATTTCGTCGCTCTGGTTGCGAATCGTGGTCAGCAGCGACTCGAGTTGCTCGTTGTCGATTTCCTCGGGATAGAGCCGATTGACGCGGTTCAGGAAGTCGCCGAGGATGTTCATGTAGTTCGTGAACGCATCGAAGGGCGAACTGTAAATGCCTCGGTCGAGCCCGACATTCGACGGCTTCGTCGTCATGAAACGGAAGTTGTCGGCGGCCTGCAAATAGTCCCAGTCGAGGTTGATTTTCGGGTCGTTGGCAATGCGCACGCGGTCGGCCACGCCATAGAGTTTCTGGAATGCCTCGCGCTGCATCGGATTGCCGAGCCAGCAGCTGACATCGCGCTCCTCATCGACCCACGACAGCGTGTCGGGCACGTCGAGCGCACCGACGCTCTTGGTCTTCATGTAAATCTCGGTCGGGGTCGAGAACGTGATGTTTTTCGCCTTCGCACAGGCCGGAATCGCCCGCAAAAATTCCAGAATGTTCGACGACAGCGGCTGAGCGATGCCGAGCGCGGAAAGTTCCATGAAAATGTTGATGATTTGGCTGGCTTCGGGATGCGACGCGATTTCGTTCACGTAGTTGTCGGCGAAGAGCGGATAGCCTTCCCATTCGGGGTTGTTGAAGCGCAGCGAAATGTCGTCTGACAGTTTCACGTCGCGCAACAGCAACTTCAAGTTCGGCGCAAGGGCGCAATGGTAGATGTAGTGCGGCGACTTCCATCCGAGCACGTGCTTCGCGCCCTCGGTGAGCATTCCCTTGAAGCCCATCTGCGAGGCGATGAGGCCGATGTCGTCGGAGTAAATCAGCGACGAATTGCGCAGGACTTTCGGCGTCTGACCGAAATATTCCTTCATTTTCGCCATCTGCTTCTTCACGTCGGCCTTGAAACTCTCCTCGTTGATGAGCGAGGAAAGGCCGTGAGAATAGGGTTCGGCGAGGAATTCGACGCAGCCCGTCTCGTTCATTTCCTGCAACTTCTCAAGCACCTGCGGAGCGTGCATTTCCAACTGTTCGATGCCCACGCCAGAGAGCGAGAACGCCACTTTGAAATACTTGCCGTTCTCCTTGATCATCTCGTGGAGCGTGTTCAGCGCCGGCATATACGACCGCTCGGCGATGTCGCTGATGCTGCGCTCGTTTTCGTAGTCGTCGTAGTAATAATGGTCTCTACCGATGTCGAAAAAACGGTAGCGTTTCAGATGGATAATCTGATGAATCTCGAAATATAAACAGATCGTTTTCATAATTGACAATTTGACTATTTACAATTTACAATTTATTTTTCAATTTATTCATTTTTCAATTTATTCTGTCCAGCCGAGGGTGCGACGGTACAGCGTGTGAATCCACTTGCCGACCTTCTCCCAAGTGATCTGATCGACCTCGCGCTTGCCCTCTTCCTGAAGGAATTTGAACAGCGACTCATTGACGCAAATCGAATAGATGGCGTCGGCCATCGCGTGGATGTCCCAGTAATCGACCTTGATGCAGTTGTGCAGGATTTCGGCGCATCCCGACTGCTTCGAGATGATCGTCGGCGTACCGCACTGCATGGCTTCGAGCGGCGAGATGCCAAACGGCTCGCTGACCGACGGCATCACATAGACATCGGAGTCTTTCAGGCACTCATAGACCTGTTTCCCACGCATAAAACCGGGGAAATGGAAGCGGTCGGCGATGCCACGCTCGGCAGCGAGATAGATCATCTGCTCCATCATGTCGCCAGAACCTGCGAAGCAGAAACGGACGTTTCGCGTGCGGTGAAGCACCATATTGGCAGCCTCGACGAAGTATTCGGGACCTTTCTGCATCGTGATTCGACCGAGGAACGTGACGACCTTCTCCTTGCCCGTGTGGTCGGGACGCGGAATGTCTTGAAGTTCCTGTGCAAGCGGATAGACGGCGTTGTGCACCGTGTAGCACTTGCGCGGATCCTGATGATACTGGTGGATGACGGTCTGGCGCGTCAGTTCCGACACACACATGATGCAGTCGGCGTTGTCCATGCCGTTTTTCTCGATGGAATAGACCGTCGGATTCACTTTTCCACGCGAGCGGTCGAAATCCGTGGCGTGAACGTGGATGCAGAGCGGTTTTCCGCTGACGTTTTTCGCGTGGATGCCGGCGGGATAGGTCAGCCAGTCGTGGGCGTGGATGATGTCGAACTCCTCCGTGCGCGCCACAACGCCTGCGATAATCGAATAATTGTTGATTTCCTCGTGCAGATTGCCCGGATAGCCGCCTGCGAACTCCATTGCGCCGAGGTCATTGACGTGCATGTAGTTGAAATCGGCGTAGATATGGTCGCGATAGCGGAAATAATCGTCGGGCGACATGATGCTGCCGACGCGCTGCTGCACGTAGTCGTGGCTGACATCGCGCCACGCAATCGGCACGGCGTTCATCGCCACGATTTTACAGGCCGAGCGGTCTTCGTCGCCGAAGGGATGCGGCAGACAGAGCACCGTTTCGATGTCGCCCTGCGCGTGAAGTCCCTGCGAAATGCCGTAGTTGGCCGTCGCCAATCCGCCGAAAACGTGAGGAGGATACTCCCATCCAAACATTAAAACTTTCATAGCTTCTCCTCCTTATTTAATATTTATAGCGTTCAAGCAGTTCGAGCGTGCGCAGAATTTCCGCGACATTCATCGCAAACGACATGGCTCCTCGCCCGTGGAAAGGCGGATTGCCGTCGAAAAGTTCAGAGATGGAACCCAAGCAGTGGTAGGCCATTTCGTCCTCGTAGCCGACCATCTGCCGCTCGATGAAACTCAGGCGCGTGCGCTTGTAGAGTTTCAGGCAGGCTTCCATATAAAAGCCGCCGAGCCAAGGCCACGCCGTGCCCTGATGGTAGGCGTAGTCGCGCTGCGTCTGCGGACCGACGTAAATCGGGTTGTAGCCGCCACTTTTCGGCGACAACGAGCGCAAGCCCTTCGGGGTGAGCAGTTCGCGTGTGCAAACGTCGAGCACGCCCTTCATCTGCTGCTGATTCAGTGGCGAATAGTCGAGCGCAACGGCGAAAATCATATTCGGACGGACGCTCCAGTCCATCGTGTTACCATCCACGTAATCAAGCAGATAGCCGTATTCGTTCAAGAAAGTTTCTAAGAACGATTGTTTGCATTTCTCGGCGAGGGCTTCGAGGTGTTCAGCGTCTTTTGCGAAGCGTTTTCGCTCGGTTTCATTCTTGGCAGAAGCCTCGTCGTCGCGGGCAAGCGAGGCCACGAATCGCAGGGCGTTGTACCACAGCGCATTGAACTCGACGATGTAGCCCGTGCGCGGCACGACAGGCTTTCCGTTGGCCGTCGAATTCATCCACGTGACGGCGACTTCGCGACCTTCCGTGTGGAGCAGTCCGTTTTCCTCAAGCGTGAGGTTCGGATGCTTGTTTTTCTCGATGAACGTGACGATGTCGCGCAGCAAATCCCTGTAAAGTTCCTTGCAGCGGGCTTTTCCGAGTTTTTTCGCGTATTGCTGAATCGCCCAAACCGCCCAAAGCATCACGTCGGGCTTCTCGATTTCGTAAATCTTCACCGTCAGCGGCTTTTCGTTCATAAATTCGCGCAGTCCGCGTTCCGCCGTCTTCATCACAAGTTCGAAATAGTCGTCCTCCTGAATGCTCAGCGTCAGTCCGGGCAACGCGATGAACGTGTCGCGGGCGCGTGCCTTGAACCAAGGATAACCGGCCAAGAGATAGCGGTCGTCGAGGGAGTAATAGGTCTTTTTCGGATCTTGCGACGACGACCAGACCTCTTTTTCGCCCTCCTCGCGCCTGACGCGCATGTGGAATTGATGGGCCGCATTCACGAGGCAATGATAGAAATTGTCACGCGGCTGCCGATAGCCCAATTCCTCCTCGAAGAGTTTCTTCAGTTTCGATGACTGGATTTCGCTCGTCGAAGCCGCAAAAACGATGCTTTCGCCCTTCTTGATCGGCATTTCAAAGTAGCCAGGCACGTACAAATCCTCGTTCGACGCATAGCCGCGCTCCTGCTCCTTCGGATATTCCACGCCGCGATACCAATCGGGTTGGAAAATGAACTCGTTTTTCTTCGAGAACTGCATGTAGAGGTCGGGATAACCGGCGTACATACAAGTCTTGATGCCGTTATCGACGGCGTGATACTCGCGCGAAGCCACCGAATTTTCGTGGGTGAACTGGCGGACGCTGCGGAACGCCAAGAACGGACGAAAACGCAGCGTCGTGGCCGAGTGAGCGTCCATCAGCGTGTAGCGAATCAGGATGCGGTCTTCGTAGTTCTGGAAGAAAAATTCCTTCTTCAGAATCACGCCTCCGACGCGGTAGATCGTCGTCGGAACCTTGTCGCAGTCGAACTCGCGAATGTATTTGTGTCCCTTCGGACTGTAGTTGTTGCCCTGATATTTGTGCAGGCCCAGATTGAACTCTGCCCCGTGCTGCACCACCGTGCAGTCCAACGACGAGAGCAAGACGTGGTTCTCGTCGTCGAGTTCAGGCACGGGAACCACCAGCAAACCGTGATATTTGCGGATGTTGCAATCGACAATCGTCGAACACGAATACGCGCCCGAGCGGTTGGTCCGCAGCAGTTCCTTCGGCAGAGAATCCTGCAAATTTGTCATCAAGGCTTTTTCAAATCGCAGATAACTCATACATTTTTATATTTAGGTTGTTAATTAGCACCCCAAAAGTACACATTTTTTGCGTTTGCACCAAATTTTTTCCGAAAAATTTCCATTTTTCGCTCTTTTACGCGATTTTTTTGTACCTTTGCAAGGCTGTATGGACAAAAATATTCAAAACAATACGCAAAATAATCAGGCGACGCTCGCGCTCGGCACGGAGCCGGTCGGAAAACTGCTGCTGCAATACGCGATGCCGGCCATCGTGGCGATGACGGCTTCGAGCCTCTACAACATCATCGACCGCGCGTTCATCGGGCAAGTCGTCGGTGCGGAGGCGATTGCGGGCCTCGGCATCACGTTCCCGTTTATGAACCTGAGTGCGGCTTTCGGCGCGGCGGTGGGCGTGGGTGCTTCGACGTGCATCAGCGTGAAACTTGGGCAGCGCGACTACGCGACGGCGGAGCGGCTGCTTGGCAACACGGTGACGCTGAACCTCATCGTGGGAGCGGTGTTCATGGCGGTTTGCCTGCTGTTTCTCGACCCGATTTTGCGCTTTTTCGGCGCGTCGGACGTAACACTACCCTACGCCCGCGAGTTTATGCAGGTGATTTTGCTCGGAAACATGATTACGCACATGTATTTCGGCATGAACGCGGTGTTGCGGGCCGCCGGAAAGCCGCGCCACGCGATGTATGCCACGCTGTTCACCGTCGGGATGAATATTTTGCTTGTCATCGCCTTTGTTTGGTGGCTTCGTTGGGGCATCCGAGGTGCGGCTTTGGCGACGATTGCGAGTCAGTCGATGGCGCTTTGTTGGCAACTTTGGCTCTTTTCCGACAAGAGCGAATTGCTGCATCTGAAGCGTGGAATCTATCGGCTGAAGCGCGACCTTGTGAAGAACATCATTTCGATTGGCATTTCGCCGTTTTTGATGAACTTGACCTCGTGCGTCATCGTGATTTTTATGAACAATCAGTTCGTCAGATACGGCGGCGACATGGCGGTCGGAGCCTATTCGATAGCCAATTCGGTGGTGATGGTGTTTTTCATGTTCGTCATCGGAATCACGCAGGGAATGCAGCCCATCGTGGGCTACAACTACGGCGCACAACGCTACGATCGAATGTTGAAATGTCTTTGGTTGGCGATTGCGGCGGCGACGACGATTCTGGCGGTCGGATGGTTGCTTGCGATGCTTTTCCCGAGCCAGATTGCGCGAATTTTCACGACCGACGACACGCTGATTCGCCTTTCGTCACGCGGCATTCGCGTCAATATGGTTGTGTTCTTCGTCGTGGGTTCGCAGGCCGTCATCACGAACTTTTTCCAGTGCATCGGAAAGGTGAAAATCAGCATTTTCCTGTCGCTCTCGCGGCAGTTGCTGATGCTGTTGCCGATGGCCATCGCTTTCCCGATGTTTTGGGGTCTCGACGGCGTTTGGTATTCGATGCCGGCGAGCGATTTCGCCTCGTTTGCAATGACGATTCCGATGCTGTGGTGGTATTTGAAGAAGGTTAAAAAGTTAAAAGGTTAAAGAGTTAAAGGGTTAAAAGGTTAAAAAAACTCTCAACTCTCAACTCTCAACTGTAAACTATAAAAATATTATGATAATAACGATTGGACGACAAATTGGTGCTGGAGGCCGCGAGATTGCCCAGAAACTGGCTGAAGAATTCGGCTGCACGTTCTACGACAAGGAACTGCTGTCGATGGCGGCTCGCGAAAGTGGTTTTTCGGAGGAGTTTTTCGAGCAGAACGACGAGCAGAAGGGCTTTTTCCGCTCGTTGCTGACTGGACCCGGACGCGGTTTTTCGATGGGAAATTTCTATCGAAACGAATTTTCGGGCGACAACCTGTTTCAGTTTCAGAGCGACGCGATTCGCAAGGCTGCCGACGAAGGTTCGTGCGTGTTTGTCGGACGCTGTGCCGACTACGTTTTGCGCGAGCGCGACGACATCGTGAACATCTTCGTCACCGCCAATCTCGACGACCGAATCCGCCGCGTACAGGAACGGCGCGAATGTGTCGAAGACAAGGCTCAGCGCGTCATCGAGAAGGGCGAGAGCCAACGCGCCACCTATTACAACTACTACACGGGCAAGCGTTGGGGCGATTCCGCGTCATACGACCTCTGCGTCAATTCCTCGCTGCTCGGCATCGACGCCACCGTTCAGTTCATCGCAGAATTTATTCGGACGAAATTAAAAGTTAAAAATTAAAAATTAAAACATTTCTCACTTCACACTCCACACTTCACGAAAAATGAAAATCGGAATCCTGAGCGACACCCACGCCTATTGGGACGACAAATACCTGCACTATTTCGAGCCTTGCGACGAAATCTGGCACGCAGGCGACATCGGCTCGACCGAAGTGGCCGACCGACTGGCCAAATTCCGTCCGCTTCGGGCCGTCTGTGGCAACTGCGACGGTGGCGACCTGCGGTTGATGTACCCCGAACTGCTGCGTTGGAAATGCGAGGATATCGATGTTCTGATGACCCACATCGGCGGCTATCCGGGCAACTACGACCCGCGAATCCGAGGGCAAATCTACGCCAATCCGCCGCAACTTTTCATCGCAGGCCATTCGCATATTCTCAAGGTGAAATTCGACAAAACGCTGAATCTGCTGCACATCAATCCGGGTGCGGCGGGCTTGCAAGGCTGGCACAAAGACCGAACTTTAATAAGATTGACGGTCGAAGGCAATAAAATGACGGATTGTGAAGTTATTACATTAGATCATTCAATTAAAAACTAAAAATATATGAAAACGATTGTCATTACTGGCGGCGCAGGCTTCATTGGAAGCCACGTAGTGCGCCTTTTCGTGAACAAGTATCCTGAGTACAACATCATCAACCTCGACAGCTTGACCTACGCAGGCAATCTGGCGAACCTGAAAGACGTGGAGGACAAGCCCAACTACGAGTTCGTGAAGATGGACATCTGCGACTTCGAGGCGTTCTATCAACTGATGCAGGACAAGAAAGTCGATGGCATCATCCATCTGGCAGCCGAAAGCCACGTCGATCGCTCCATCAAAGACCCGTTCACGTTTGCCAAGACCAACGTGATGGGCACACTGAGCCTGCTGCAAGCCGCGAAACTCTACTGGGAATCGCTGCCTGAGAAGTACGAAGGCAAGCGCTTCTACCACATTTCGACCGACGAGGTCTATGGCGCACTCGAAATGACGCATCCCGAAGGCATCGAGCCGCCCTTCACGACGAAGGCATCGAGTTCCGAGCATCATCTGGCCTACGGAACCGACTTCTTCTACGAGACGACGAAATACAATCCGCACTCGCCCTACTCGGCTGCCAAGGCGTCGAGCGACCACTTCGTCCGCGCCTACCACGACACTTACGGAATGCCCGTCGTCGTGACCAACTGCTCGAACAACTACGGTCCGTATCAGTTCCCCGAAAAGCTGATTCCGCTCTTCATCAACAACATCCGCCACCGCAAGCCGCTGCCCGTCTATGGCAAGGGCGAGAACGTGCGCGACTGGCTGTTTGTCGAAGACCACGCTCGTGCCATCGACCTGATTTTCCACGAGGGAAAAATCGCCGAAACCTACAACATCGGCGGCTTCAACGAGTGGAAAAACATCGACATCATCCACGTGCTGATCAACACCGTCGATAGGCTTCTGGGTCGAAAAGAAGGCGAGGATTTGGACTTGATTACCTTCGTCACCGACCGCGCAGGCCACGATATGCGCTACGCCATCGACTCGTCGAAATTGCAAAAGGAACTCGGTTGGGAACCGTCGCTGCAATTCGAGGAAGGCATCGAGAAAACCGTGCGCTGGTATCTCGACAACCAAGACTGGCTCGACAACGTGACGAGCGGCGACTACCAGAAATATTATGAAAATATGTATAAAGACAGATGATAGGAAAAATCATTGATTTGCCGAAAATCTGTGACCCACGCGGCAACCTGACCGTGGCAGAGCAGATGAAAAACGTGCCGTTCGACATTGCGCGCGTCTATTGGACCTACGACATTCCCGCCGGCGAATGGCGCGGAGGCCACGCCCACAGGACCTGCGAGGAGGTGATTATCGCCGTGAGCGGCTCGTTCGACGTGACGCTCGACGACGGACGCGGCAACAAGGAAGTCCACCACCTGAATCATCCGTGGAAAGGGCTGTATGTCGGCACGGGCATCTGGCGCACGTTGGAGGATTTTTCCTCGGGTTCGGTCTGCCTCGTTCTGGCTTCCGAACTGTTCGACGAGGCCGAATATCTCTACGACTACGACGAATTTACCGACCACGTGAAAAATGTTTGACATCAGACGATACACCGCCGATCAAGCCGACGAATGGAACCGATTCGTGGCGCAGTCGAAGAACGGAACTTTCCTCTTCGATCGCGGCTATATGGACTACCATTCCGACCGATTCCGCGACCATTCGCTGCTGTGCTATCTCGACGGTTCGCTCTACGCGCTGCTGCCTGCCAACGAGCGTGACGGCGCGCTTTACAGCCATCAGGGACTGACTTACGGCGGCTTGGTGATGTCTGCCGAGGCCACGACGGAAAAAGTCTGCGTGTTGTTCGGCGAAATCAACGATTTTTTGCGTGCGCAGGGCATCCGCCGCGTCGTTTACAAGCCCGTTCCGCGCGTTTTCCACAGCCTGCCTTCCGATGAAGATCTTTTCGCGATTTTCCTGAAATGTCGGGCGAAATTGGTGAGTCGGAACGTGTCGTCGGCCATCATTCCGCAGCGACCCGTCAAGTGGAAGAGTTTCCGTCGATATGCCGTCAACAAAGGCCGAAACGAGGGCGTCGAAGTGCGCCAGAGCGACGATTTCAAGGCTTTTTGGACCATTCTCACCGAAAATCTCTCGACACGACACGAGGCGAAACCCGTCCACTCGCTCGAGGAAATCACGCTGCTCCATCGGCGATTCCCGAAAAACATCCAGTTGTGGGCGGCCTACGCGCCGACGGGTCAGATGATTGGCGCAACGGTGCTCTATGTCGCTCGGCAGGCGGTTCATACGCAATATATTTCGGCATCGGACGAGGGCAGGCGGCTCCACGCCGTCGATGTCATCATCGACCATCTGCTCCACGAGGCTTTTCCGCAAGTCGATTTCTTCGATTTTGGCACCTCGAATCTGCCCAACGGCGAACTCCACGAGTCGCTCATCTATCAGAAAGAGGGCTTTGGCGGTCGGGCGATTTGCTACGACACCTACAAGTGGGAAGTGATTAGTGATTAGTGAAAAATATGAATAAGAAACAAAATCCAAAGCAAAAACAGCGGCAAAACATTCATCAGAAAAAGGCTGCCGCCAAAACACCATTGAGGCTGTCGGAAAAGACGCTGCGATGGATTTCGTGGCTGTTGCCAGTCGCGATGGTTGCCATTGTTGGCATTGTGCTCGTCAGTTACGAAAACGACCTGCTCCATCGGGTGCAGGAACTCAATTTGTTCCTCTACACCTCGCTGTTTTTCAAGCAGAAATTGGTGCTTGTAGGCGGTTTTCTCACCTATCTCGGCACCTATTTCACGCAGTTTTTCTACCATCCAACCTTGGGCGTGGCGATGCTCTGCGCGTGGTGGCTGCTGATGGTGTTCGTCATCAAAAAAGCGTTCCAAATTCCGGAAAAATGGACGGTAGCATTGCTTGTTCCGTTGTCGCTCGCCATTCTCATCAACGCCGATTTGGGCTATTGGATTTATTACCTGAAACAGCACGGCCACTTCTTCAACGTCCCCATCGCGACGACCGTCGCCGTTGCACTCGCGTGGCTTTATCGGCTCTTGCCCGAAAAATTCTTCTTGCGCACGATTTTCATCGTTGTCGTTGTCGCCGTCGGCTATCCTTTGTTCGGATTCTACGCCCTTTTCGCCGCCCTGCTGATGGCGATTCTGGCTTGGCGACTCGACGACTACAAACCGCTTCGCAGCGGCATCGACACGGCGGTTGCGCTCGTTGCCATCGCCGTCGTGCCGGTTGTCTATTACTGGACGATTTACAACCAGACGAACATCGTCAATATCTACAACACGGGCCTTCCGTTCTTCAAGAAAGACAAACTCTATTTCGCTTACTACATTCCCTTCATCCTGCTTTTCGCCTCGCTCGTCGCAATGGCCTTTTTCTATCGGAAAAATCGCGATTCCGAAGTAAAAAAACCGACAAAATGGGCATTTTCGCAGGTCGTTCTACTGGCTGTGATTGTCGCGAGCGTCTGGCATTTCTGGTACAAGGACGAGAATTTCCACACCGAACTTTCCATGTATCGCAGTGCCGTCAGCCAGCAGTGGGAGGACATTCTGACGACCTACCGCGAGCACGACGCTGCGCCCTCGCGCACAATGTGGATGATGAAAAATCTGGCCCTTTCGCGACTCGGCAGGCAGGGCGACGAAATGTATCGCTACCGCAACGGCGACACGCCTCCGAATGCGCCGTTCATCGCCCGAATGACGCAGTGCGGCGGTCGGTTTATCTACTTCAACTACGGCCTCGTCAATTATTGCTATCGCTGGTGCATGGAGGACGGCGTGGAACTTGGATGGCGCGTCGAGCACCTGATTTTCATGCTGAAAAGTTCGCTGCTCAACGGCGAGATGGACGTGGCGAAAAAATACGTCGATTTGCTGAAAAAGACGAAATATTACGCTGAAATGGGCGAGAAATACGAGGCGTACATCGCCAATCCGAAACTCATCGAGAAAGACCCCGAACTTTCCGTGATTTCTCATCTGATGCCGCCCGTGAACGACATCACGAGCGACCAGTCGCTCATCGAAATCTTCCTCATCAACCATTTCGCCCACCACTACAGCGACGACCCGATTTTCCAAGAGCAGGCCATGCTTTTCGCCATGCAGACGAAGGACATCAAGACCTTCTGGAGCCAGTTCTACAACTACGGTCCGAGCCTCGGCAGGAAGCACATGCCCACGCATTTGCAGGAGGCCGCCTACCTCTACGGACACCTCGAAAAAGACGTTGAAATCGGCCACATGCCTTTCGACAAGGAGGTCATCGACAACTACAACAACTTCATGGCGACGGCGCAGCAATTCAAGAGTCTGCCCGAGCCGGAACTGAAAAAACTGATGTACGACCGTTTCGGCGGCACGTTCTACTACGATTATTTCTTCACGCGAGGACAGCATAGTTTTTAAAGGTAAAAAGGTAAAAAAATATGAAAAAATATCTGATTCTAAGCATCGTCGTGCTGTTCGCCGCCTGCAAACAGGCGACTGTGCCGACGGAATACGCCAAAAGCGACGAATTGCCCGAGATTTATCCCGACTACGTCGATGTAACCGTGCCGGTGAACATTGCGCCGCTGACGTTTGAACTGCTGCCGTCGCCTGCGAAAAAGACTTCTTTCACGCAGATGGTGGCTCGCTACAGTTTCGACGGCGACGAAATCGTCTGCGGTGGCGACGACCTCAAGGCTTGTCCCGACATCGACCAGTGGAAACAACTCGCCGAAAAAGCCAAAAGCAAGGCGATTCAAGTCGAAGTTTTCGGCGAAAACGACGGAAAATGGACGCTTTTCAAGCCCTTCCAAATCCACGTTTCGCCCGACTCCATCGACCCTTACATCAGCTATCGACTGATTTCGCCCTCGTATGTCACCTACGAGGAACTCACGCTCAACCAGCGATGCCTCGAAAACTACGACGAGCGCGTCATGGTGAACAATATGCTGTGCAGCGACGAAATCGACGGCCAGTGCGTGAATTGCCACAACTATCAGCAGCAGAATCCCGAGCGGTTCCAGTTCCACGCCCGTCAGAAGCACGGCGGCACTTTCGTCGCCTACGACGGCGAATATAAGAAGGTGAACATGAAAAACGACTCGATTCTCGCCGCCGGCGTCTATCCTTCGTGGCATCCGTGGCTGAAACTCATCGCCTACTCCACGAACAAGACGATGCAGAGTTTCCACACGCGCGACTTGAACAAAATCGAGGTGCTCGACTCCGAAAGCGACCTCATCATTTACGATGTCGAGCGAAACGAGGTGATGAACATCGAAAACGACCCGCACGAGTTCGAGATTTTCCCGTTCTGGGCTCCCGACGGACGCTTTCTTTACTACGGCAGCGCCCATTTTGAATACGAGGCCGACACGGTGAACACGAGCGAAACCGTCGCCCGATACAAGGACATCAAATACAGCATCTATCGCAAGAGTTTCGACCCCGAAACGCTCGAATTTGGACCGCGAGAGATGGTTTTCGATGCCGCTGCGATGGGAAAAAGTGCCACGTTTCCGCGCATTTCGCCCGACGGACGCTGGCTGATGGTGACGGTCGGCGAATGGGGCTGTTTCCACATCTGGCATCGCGACGCCGACCTGTGGATGGTTGATCTCGGCAATGCAGGAGTTCAGGAGTCTGGGAGTTCAGAAGTCCAGACAAATGCAACAAATTTTAGAGTTTTTCCGCTCGATGCAATCAATTCCGACAATGTCGAAAGCTATCACACTTGGTCGAGCACGGGCCGATGGGTCGTGTTCTCCTCGCGTCGCGCCGACGGCAACTACACCCGCCCCTTCATCGCCCACATCGACGCGGACGGCAACGCTTCAAAGCCCTTTGAACTGCCTTGCGCCGACCCCGACTATCATCGCCAGTTCATGAAAAGCTACAACATTCCCGAATTCATGCGCGGACCTGTCACGCTCGAACCTCAGCAGATTGCCGACATCCTGAAAAACGACGATGTTCCGCCTGTGAAATACGTGAATCATCTTCATAAATAAGCCGAAATTCCAAGAAAAATGATTGTTTGCATTGCAGAAAAACCGAGCGTCGCCCGCGACATTGCGCGAATCATCGGAGCCACCCAGTCGAAGGACGGATACATGGAGGGCAACGGCTATCAGGTGACGTGGACTTTCGGCCATTTGTGTACGCTGAAAGAGCCGCACGACTACACCGAGCAGTGGAAACGCTGGTCGTTGGGCTCGCTGCCGATGATTCCGCAGCGTTTCGGCATCAAACTGATTGAGGACGACGGCATCAAGAAGCAATTCGCCGTCATCGAGCGGCTGATGCAGCAGGCCGACAGCATCGTGAACTGCGGCGACGCGGGTCAGGAGGGCGAGTTGATTCAGCGTTGGGTGATGCAGAAAGCAGGCGCGAAATGCCCTGTGCAACGGCTCTGGATTTCGTCGATGACCGACGAGGCCATCCGCGAGGGTTTCGCGAAACTGAAAGACCAAAAAGATTATCAGCCGCTCTACCTCGCCGGACTGAGCCGCGCCATCGGCGACTGGCTGCTCGGAATGAATGCGACGCGACTTTACACGCTGAAATACGGCCAGAATCGGCAGGTGCTGAGCGTCGGTCGGGTGCAAACGCCCACGCTCGCGCTCATCGTCAATCGGCAGAAGGAAATCGACAACTTCAAAACCGAACCTTACTGGGTGTTGGCGACGGTCTATCGTGACACGACTTTTACGGCGACAAAGGGTAAATTCACCTCGAAGGAAGAGGGCGAAAAAGCCTTCCAACTCATTGAAGGAAAGCCATTTACGGTGACGAGTGTCGAAAAGAAAAAAGGCACGGAAGCACCGCCGCAACTTTACGATTTGACCTCGCTGCAAGTCGATTGCAACAAGAAATTCGGGCTTTCGGCTGAGATGGCGCTGAACCTCATCCAACAACTCTACGAAAAGAAAATCACGACCTATCCGCGTGTCGATACGCGCTATTTATCTGACGATATTTACCCAGATTGTCCGCAAATTCTTAATGGGCTTTACCAAACAAAATTTGTCAGCGTTGCACCTTACGCACCACTCATTAAACCTATCGGTGGCAAACCGCTGAAAAAGTCGAAAAGAGTATTCGATTCGTCTAAAGTGACAGACCACCACGCCATCATCCCGACGGGTGTAATCCCAAAGGGACTGAGCAACTTGGAACATCACGTTTTTGATTTGGTTGCTCGGCGGTTTATTTCAGTATTTCTGCCCGATTGCAAGTTCTCAACAACAACCATATTGGGAACTGTGGATGAAATTGAATTCAAGGTGACGGGAAAAGAGATTTTAGAACAGGGGTGGAGAACCGTTAATTTGAAATTAAAAGAAGAAAAAACGGAAATCAACGAGAAAGAAGAAGAAGAAAATATTTTACCCACCTTCAAAAAAGGCGAAAGCGGCCCTCACACGCCGACTTTGACCGAAAAATGGACGACTCCACCGCCCTACTACACCGAGGCGACGCTGCTTCGTGCGATGGAAACCGCCGGAAAATTCGTCGATGACGAGGAACTGCGAGCCGCCCTGAAAGAGAACGGAATCGGTCGTCCGTCGAGCCGCGCCAGCATCATCGAGACACTGTTCAAGCGCAATTACATCCGTCGCGAGCGCAAGCGGCTCGTCGCCACGCCGACCGGCATCGAACTCATCGACCTCATCCGCGAGGAACTGCTGAAAAGTTGCGAATTGACGGGCATTTGGGAGAAAAAACTGCGCGACATCGAGCATCAGAAATACGACGCAGGCCAGTTTGTCGAGGAACTCAAAGCGCAAATCACCGAAATCGTAAACGACGTGCTGCGCGACAACTCGCCGCGCCGAATCGCACTTGAAATGCCCAAGAAAAACAAGTGAAATTCGAGGCAATAAAAGCGAAAAAGTTCCGTTATTGTAAATGATGAAAAGATTTTCGGCGATATTCCGTCTGCTCGTCGTGGCTGTTGCGGTCACGGCATTTTCTGCGTGTGGCAGCGACAAACACCTGAAAAAAGCCGAGAAATACTTGGCTTTGGGCGAATATTTCGATGCCGCGACGGAATTCAAGAAAGCCTATCAGACCACGCCGCCGAAAGAACGCGACAAACGCGGTCAAAGGGCGTTGAAAATGGCGAAATGCTACGCGAAAATCAACCAGACTCAGGCGGCTTTGGCTGGCTATCGCAATGCCATCCGCTACAAGCAGACCGAACTCGACGACCATCTCACCTACGCCCGACTGTTGCTGAAAAACGGCGAATACAAGGCGGCTCTGACCGAATTTCAAGCCGTGAAAGACTCGCTGACGGCTCGCGGCGAATGGTATTTGTCAGGAGTTAAGGAGTCTGGGAGTCAAGGAGTTAGGAAGTTGACCGACAAGGCATTGCTCACGCAAAACGGCATCGAATCGGCGCAAAATGCACCGAAATGGAAAGAAAACGGCTCGCGCTACACGGTGAAAAAGATGGAAATTTTCAATTCGCGACGCGCCGACTATTCGCCGATGCTCTTCGGCGACGATTTCGACCGAATTTACTTCACTTCGACGCGCAACGAAGCCAATGGCGACGAACTCAGCGGCATCACGGGCACGAAACCGGGCGACATTTTCTTCTCGGAAAAAGACGACAAGGGAAAATGGAGCCGTCCAGAGGTCGTGCAAGGCGGTTTGAACAGCGACTACGACGAGGGCGCGTGTTCGTTCTCGGCTGACGGACGCGAAATGTACCTGACCGTCTGCAAAACCGACCCAAGCAGTCCGCGATTTGCCGAAATCGTGAAGTCGAATCGCTCGGATGCGTCGTGGAGCAAGCCGACGGAGGTCAAAATTTCCAACGACACGCTTTCCAGTTACGCCCATCCCGCCATTTCGCCCGATGGTCAATGGCTCTATTTCTGCTCCGATATGCCGGGCGGAAAAGGCGGTCTCGACATCTGGCGCGTGCGCTTGACAGCAAGCGGAATGGGCGGTGTCGAAAACCTCGGCGAGCCTATCAACACGCCGGGCGACGAGATGTTTCCGGCCTTCCGACCCAACGGCGACTTCTATTTTTCGAGCAACGGCCACGCCGGAATGGGCGGTCTCGACATTTTCATCGCGAAGCCTTCGAGGAACGAGGAACGAGGAACGAGAAACGAAAAATCCAACACCCAATCTTCAACACCCAACACTTACATCCTCGAACATCCCGGCTATCCGCTCAACTCGCAGGCCGACGACTTTGGAATGACCTTTGAAGGCCCGTACAACCGAGGCTATTTCTGCTCGAATCGAGGCGACGGACGCGGTTGGGACCACATCTACAGCTTCGACAATCCCGAAATCGTGCAGGCCATCAAGGGTTGGGTCTATGAAATGGACGGCTACGAACTGCCTGCCGCCGAGGTGCATCTCGTCGGTGACGACGGCACCAACGAAAAACTCAGCGTACGCAGCGACGGCTCGTTCACATACGTCGTCACGCCCGGCGTGAGCTACGTGATGCTCGCCACCTGCAAGGGCTATCTGAACCACAAGGAAGAACTGCGCGTCGAACAGGCTGAGGAGTCCGAAGAATACACGCTTCAGTTCCCCTTGGCGTCGATTACCGCGCCCGTGCTCATCGACAATATTTTCTACGATTTCGACAAGGCGACGCTGCGACCCGAATCGACGAAAGCCCTCGACGAACTCGTCACGCTGCTCAACGAAAATCCCAACGTCACCATCGAACTCTCGGCCCACTGCGATTTCAAAGGCTCTGCCGCCTACAACAAACGGCTGTCGCAAAAACGCGCGGAAAGCGTCGTCAATTACCTCATCGAGCACGGCATCGCCGCCGACCGACTCACGCCCGTTGGCTATGGCAAGGAAAAACCAAAGAGAATCAACAAGAAAGTGGCTTCGAAGCATAAATTCCTGAAAGAAGGCGACGTTCTGAGCGAGGAATTTATCCAGAATCTCAGCGGAAAAGAACAGGAAGAATGTAACCAGTTGAACCGCCGCACCGAGTTCACCGTTTTGCGCACGACCTACGGAATGTTCGACGAAAAAGGTCAGTTGAAGGAACTGCCGAAGCCGAAAAAACAGGAAAAAGAATCGCTCGACGACGACGAATTCGACTATTACATTGAGTAAAAAGCTCTTTTTGAATAAAAAATCTTGCAGGCAAACATTCTTACAAAAAAACCGATGCTAACTGCTCTGGTTAGCACCGAGTTTCTATATTTTTCATACAGCCCTATCCGAAGACCATACGATGCGTCACGTCGAAGCGCAGACCGAGCGCACCCAGAATCCGAAGGAACAAACCTGCGCCAGGTTCAACACGACCACTTTCCACACGAGAAATATAAGATTTACTTGTACCGACGCGCTCGGCAAGTTGCTGTTGCGTCACACGCTCATGTTTGCGAGCGTCGCTGATAATTTGACCTACGCAATAAGCATAAGCCTCCTTGCGGAAAGCTTCGCGTTCTGCACTGCCCTCAACACCGAAGCGAGCGTCCATCATCTCATCAACGCTCATAATGTCATTTCCTCGATTCATAATATTCTTTTTTTAGTTGAATAGCTTTCTTTATCTCACTCTCTGGGGTTTTCTGTGTTTTCTTGCGGAAACCGTTGAAAAGCATCACAATATTTCCACGGTCGAAGATGAAAAACACCCGGAAGATATTTCCGCTGTGCTCAGCCCGAAGCTCATAGATTTCTTCGCGCAGATACTTCACGAACTTCGCACTGAGGCGTTCCTGTGTCTTCAGCATATCAATGACATAAAACACCTTTCGCGCCTCAGCGTCGCTTAGTGAGTCAATGAAATCCTTGAAGTATTTGCCATAGGCCGATATTGTTCTACTCTCTTTCATGCTGCAAAGGTAACAAAAGTTTCCAAATCTGAAAACTTTTTCTGAAGTTTTTTTCAACACCCACACAAAAAAAACTCGGCGCCAACCAAGCAGGTCAGCACCGAGTTTCTCACGCTTTATGTTTCAGGCTAAAAAATTCTAACGATTATTCGTCTTTAAGGGGTTCGATTTCCTTGCCTCGCTCGAAGGAACTCAGGAAGTCGCCGTAGTCGCCGCCGAAATCAAACTCCTTACCAAATGCTTCGGGCGTACTGTTGGAACCCGGAAGAATCGTCTGCATCAGCGGTTCTTTGAATGGAACCACCTCAATCAGTGGCTTCACGTATGCTTTCGTTTTTTGTTTCATCTTGTTCATATCTGATTAAAGGGTTATTGAATCTGTTCTTTCTTGCCATTGTGGATATACACGCCGCGACGCAACGGACGACCAGAAAGCCTCACGCCCTGAAGCGTGTACCACTCGTCCTCGGAAACAGCCGTCGGCTCGTTCCGCTCCTCGATTTGAATACCCGTCACCTCATCGGAGCCGAAGAAGAAACTGGCACCGCCCCTCGCACCGCTACTCGCTGGCGAGCCGCCTGCTGCCAAGAAAGCATCTGCTGTGATGTAGCAGCGGTGGGCATTAAGCGTTGTTCCGCTGTAGGGCCAGAAACCAATCTTTCCTGTACGGGCCTCGCGACCCAAGGTCAGAATCGTGCGCGGAGTGATGCCTGTCATCATCGTTTCCTTGTCGATGTTGTAAAACTCTTTGTGCGTGGAGTCTGCATTTTCTGCGAAAGTGGTGTATTTTTCACCCATATAGCCCTCCAACAGGTTCGTCTGGGCGGCCTTATCTGCTTTGGCAGCGGCGAGGGCAGACACGTATTCCGACTTCACCCTCAAGTCCGACTTCTCCATACCATACAAGATATTGCCATCAATCGTACGCTTTTGCACCCATCCCTTGAGGTTGACTTCCGTGATGGGTTTGAAGGCGTAGAGTCCGGCCTTCGCAGCCTTCACATAGACAGGCGTGTTGGCAGGCAGAATCTTGTTGGCCGTGCCGTCGCCGCCGAATAGGTGCATGTCGAATTGCTCTTCGATGATCTTCTGGCCATTTTCATAGAGAACATTGTTTTTATTTAGCACCCCCTTGATGAAATAGACCTCCACGCCTTTGGGAATCAGTGCGTCGTAGTCGAGGTAGAGTGTGCCGGAATAATAGTCCACACCCGAACCCACTTTGGTCAGAGGATTGATGTTCAGAATATAAGAGTTAGTCAGCACATGTACGCTGATATTAGAACTATGATAGGACGGGATTGGCCTATTTGCTCGCGTCATAACGTATTCATTACTAAATATCAACGAACCATCATCGCT
The DNA here is from genome assembly GCA_017538195.1 of Prevotella sp. Lineage (GTDB taxonomy): Bacteria > Bacteroidota > Bacteroidia > Bacteroidales > Bacteroidaceae > Prevotella. The sequence goes on along the minus strand of JAFYJH010000121.1, from coordinate 10,411 downwards.
ATTCACAATTGGTGCCTGTGTCGTCGGATCAATTTCTTGGTTGTAACGGGTGTTATGGCGATAGGTGATTGCCCTGCCGTTCAGGTCGAGGTCTTCGTTTCCGAGGGTTGCCTTCGACAAAAGGAACAAGTGGCGTTCGTCGCTTTCCTCGGGACAGGTCATCGCGCTGTTGAAAGCAGAGGCTGCCATGCCCTGCGTTTCAGATATCTTACATATCCAAGCATCCGGTTCGTGGCGCAGTTTGTTTGTGAGATCCTGCTCCGAACGCCAACGGTTGTGGTAGATGTCTAATCCGTCGGGGAAATTCGTCGAATAGACGGTATTGCGACCATCGAAGTGAACAGCCACCCAGTCTTTGCTACCGTCTGCAACATCGCCCTTCACCACCTCCGCATCGGCGATGATGTACTGTTTGTGGGCAGATATATGATCAATAGTGTCCTTTGGCTCATTATTCCTTCCTTTGTTGTTGAGACTATACAAATCGAGGGTTGGCATCAGGTTTCCGTCACACTCAAACTCACTCAAGTTTGCCTTGATATCGTCTGGCAAATCCAAGCGGGTCAGCAGATTGTTGGCAACCAGAATCTTCTGATTTACATTTTGTTTCAAATAAGTCGCGTCAAACTCCTTGATGGCATTGGTGACATATATCGGATTGCCGTCGGCATCTTTTCTGTACATATTGAAAGGTTCCTGAATCCAATAAGAACCGCCATTGACCTGAATGTTTCTTAACTTGCCAATGTCTTCAGCAGTTCTTTCAACGCCGTCGCTGTTCACACTGGGTTTCAGCAGGAAATCCAAATCGGTTAATTTTTGGCGCTTCATGCCAAAAGATGACAAGTTCTTGCAACCGTGCAGGTAAATCTTATCTGAAGTCAAGAGACCATGCTCGACACTCATCGTTGTAAGGTCGGAGCAACCCGTCAAATCTAACTCCTCAATCAGAGATTGGCGACAATGTAGTTGTTTTATAGTAGAGCAGTTTCTTGCATAAACCTTTTTGATATGGTTGTAATGATTAGTACCAGTGTTGGATAAATAAAGGACATTGTTGTTCCGAGTCGCACCCAACTTGGCTGTGCCATTTCCATAATAAAGGGCAGTGCCACGAAGGTTGGAACAGTCGTTGATGTTGATGATTTCCAGTTTGGTGTTGGGGCTATTCGCCTGCGTACTCGCAAGGTCTAACCACACAAGGCTTGTGAGGCCGTGGGCGTCCAGTTCCTTCATCTCGGTGTCGATGGCCTGCAGATACTCCAAACTTTTGTTCTTCGTCACATCCAGATTGAAGGTTCCGGCAATGCCCTGCGGCTTGATGACAAGCACCTTGAGCGCGTGGAAATAGCCGATGCCTGTGAAATCCGCAATTCCTGCATCCTGCGAAACTTCCAATCCTGCGGTGTAGGTGAAATTGGTAGTCGTCAAAGTCCATGATCCTTCAACCGAGGCAAAGTCCGTGTAGCCGGCCATTGCGTCCTTATAGACCCGATCCGTTGAACCCGTTGCAAGGCTTGTGCGGATGAAGGCACGAAAATTCGCGTCCGGGATGAAGTCGGAGGCGCTGTAAGTCGTACCGTCAATCGTTTCAGAAGCAGATTCGCTAATCAGGATGTAATAATCCGATCCGTCTTGAATCCATCGCATACCATTCTCGTCGGTGACAATCGAAGCCGCCGACATGCCAATGGGCAAGAGTGCCCATAACGTTAAAACCAAAGTTTTCTTCATACAAATCATTTTTTTTAATTATAAAACTTTTTTTTAATTGTAAATTTAATTGTAAACAACACTCGTCATCAGGCCAAACAAGGCCGAATCGAGGTGCAAAGTTCCGCAATTATTTCAATTACCATGACGCAATAAACCGACAAAAAATCTACATCTATCTACACTTTTCGGCTTCAATGCCGAAGTTTAGGGGAAAAGAAAAAATCTACACAAATCTACAGCAGAAATCAGAGGCTCGACAAAAAGGTGCGTTTGTTGTAGAAATGTGTAGATTTTTTTAATTCGTTGAAAATCAAGTTATTATATCGTATTATGTAGATGAAGGTAGATTTTTTGAAGCCCAAAAGTCTTGACTACCAGATTTTTTCCACCTACCTTTGCAGCACTTTCTGATCGCAGTCAAGTGTGACTGTCGTATTATTTTTTATTTTTATTAGTTATTTTATTTATGCTAGTTAGTTATTTTTTCGCCGGGCTCCGCCGTGAGGGTCTTACCCGGCCTTATAACGGAAATGCGCTGGGTGCCGCCGTGAGGTTCCACCCAGTTTTTAACGGAAATCTCAAATCGTCGCTGAGCAATGCGATGTGTGAATATAAAGAGCAAACAACCTGTTTTTGTTTCTTCCTGTTACAAAAATTAGCGTGAGGCTGTTATGTGAGTAATAATAAAGATGATGTAAACTCTCTGGGGTAAGGCTGATTACACGCTAAATCGGCCTCCCCTACTCAAAAAAAACAATTAAAATATGGAACAAGAAAATCGGCACAAGAATTCTGTAGTGAACATGCTTGGAAATCTTTATAGAAAGATCTACAAGCATATTTGGTGGAGATGGCATTATCGAAAATCATTGCTCTCTACAGAAGAAAGACTTCATGGCAAATGTACGTATTGTCAGGCCAAAAAGGGCTCGACAAAAACGAATCGTCCGTATTGCCACGATAAAAATCTGTGTCCTTGTGAATACAACAGGTGTTTAAACATCAAATAATGACAAGAAATAGGGTCTAAAATATTTTTAATATCACAAAAAAAACATAAAAGATACAACTTATTGAAGAAATTTCCGCTTTTAATGATTATTTTTGCACGCATGAAACAGCCAACAAAGAAAATTATCCCCGTTTTGCAGTTGTTAGTAACACTTACAGCCTGCACACAACAAAAAGATGAAGCAATTTCGTGGTTGCAATCTTCGGAGAAGTACAGCCACGCGGTCATACTAATTGTCTTGTCCACTTTCGCCTTTCTCATCTACAACACCATGCACAATTTCCATCAGAAATCCCAGAAATCCAAGGAAATTGAAATGTTGAGAGTTACAAAAGAAGAATTGGAGAAAATATTGGAGGAAAAAGAAAGGCAGATGGAAGAGCATCGACGGGAAATCACGTGTTTGAACAACAAAAATTCGCGCACGCACCGCACATTGAAAGAAGAAACCGACAGACTTCAAAAGCAATTGGAAACGCTTCGGATGCAGTTGCAGGAAAAGAACTTCGACGAAGCAGCCAACAACACCCATTTCCAAAAACACATCGAGGCTTTTAAGAAGAAGTTCAGCGAATACCACAAAGACTATCTTCCGCCGACCGAAAAAGAATGGGCCGACCTTGAAAAAGCGTTTATCAGCCACCACAAAGACTATTATCACTTCATCTCGTCGTTTCTCAACATGAAGAAAAACCACATCTACATCTGCATGATGATTCGGTTGGGCATCACGGAACGGATGATGTCTTACGCTTTGGAAACGGACAACAAGCGCATCGACCGGCTGAAAAGGCAGACGAACAGGATTTTGTTCGGCGAGAACAACGCCAGAACACTCAGAGAAAATTTCCTACGCCATTTCCCATGAAAAAACGCTTAACCGATTTGTCCGTTAAGCGTTTTTTGGGGAGATTTCCATCACTTACGCCAATTCGCGAACTGGCGTATTTATTTAAATGTTTGGGAAAGTCGCTCGCGATATTCCCAATTCTCGGCGATGTTCCACGCGCCGAAAACCATCAGCAGGCCGATTGCCGCGAGAACCATCAGTGGCGACCAACTGTGGAAGTCGATCGACGCAAGGAAGCCCACGAAATTGCCCGTCGCGTTGAAAAGGACGAGTTTCAACTGGCCGATGCCGTCGGCAAGGAAGAAGAACGCGACACCCACGACCGAGCACACGAGCGTCCAGATGCGACTGAGCCGTATCGACTGCGACGGCAGTTGCTTCATCACGTGCTGCGAAAAGCCGCCGTCCTCGATTTCCTGTCGATTTTCCTCGAAAAACATCGCCACGAGTTCGTCGTCGCTCAGCGGCTGTTTGTAGTTATTCTTGTCGTAGTTCATATTCTTTTCTTTTTGTGAAGTGTGAAGTGTGGAGTGTGAAGTGAGAAATGCAAATCGAAAAGCGTCATTTTTAACTTTTAATTTTTAACTTTTAATTTTTCAACCGTAACCATTTTTCCTCAAAAACATCGCCAGTTTCTGTTTCCCTCGCGAAAGATGACTTTTCACCGTTCCCTCGGCCATTTCCGTGATTTCGCTGATTTTGTCAATCGGCTGTCCTTCCATCATTTGCAGCGTGATGCAACTGCGCTCGGCGGGCGAGAGGATGCTCAGTGCCTGCTGCAAGTCGAGTCGCAACGCCGTGTCGCCCGAACTTGCTTGTCGAAGAGCCACCACTTGGTCGATTTCCTCCGTGATTTTATGGCTTCGCGTGTAGTCGTAGAACACGTTGTAGGCGATTCGATAGAGCCAAGTCGAGAAGTTCGCCGCACCGCGAAACGTCGAAATGTTGAGCCACGCCTTCACGAATGTGTCTTGCGCCAAATCGTCGCTCAACGGCTCGTCGCCGCCCGTCTGGTTCAGGAAAAACCGGCGAATAGGCGACTGGTATTTCTCAACAAGCCGACCAAAAGCCCGCCTGTTGTGAAACACCGTCACCTGTGTCAAGAGAGTGAGTTCGCCGGCATCCATCGCTGACCGTTTTTTACGGATTCATATTCTCGACATCGTTCTTTTTCTTCGACGAGCGGGCGATGAAAACCTGTCCGATGCCGTAGCAAAGCACGAGGAAGCCAACGCCGGTGAGCAGGTCGGCATCCCAGAAGCCGAACATAATCGCCATTCCGATGCCGATCCAGATGTTTCGGATTCCCCGACGACGCAGGTATTCGTCGCTCTGCTTATCGACGGGCATCAACTCCTCGGGAATCGGCTGCCCCGACTCCATCGCCTTCGATGCCAATGTCACACGGTCGTTGTGCTGACGAATCAGGTAGCGCAGAATCAGAACGAGAGCGACAAACGGCGCGAGGGCAAGCAAAACAGCAAAAACGAGCATCAGAATGAGAAAAATTCCGCCGAAAACTCCAACCGAACCGCCCAACAGCGACCGCAACCATCTGGGCATATCCTCGAAGTCCTCGAAGTCGTCGAAGTCAAAGTCGTCGTCCACGTAAACGTGGGGAACCGTTGCATTTTCTTCGGCGATGCTTGTCGTGTCGGAAAAAGCCTCAACGCCCTCGTCGGCATTTGCATTGGCGGCTGCATTTGTTACTACAGCAGTGGTTTCTGCCACTGCGTGGTGGCGATGCTTCGGTTGGGCGACGGCTGCCGTTCCCAAGACGAACATCAGCGCAAAAATCAAAATTTTCTGTTTCATATTCATTACTTTTTTGATGTTAATTCAACTGTTAGACGCACCGAACATCCAAAAAGTTGCAAACGACGAAAAAAAATTTTATTTTTAGGAAATCAGAGCCTAATTTTTCGTGCGCTTCAGGTCGAACAGCCACGCGAGTTTGAAGACGATGCTGCCGAGGTTCGACTTGGCGAAATAGTCGCGCTTCGTGTCGCCGTAGATGTTGCCGAGGCCGTAGTAATAGCGGGCTTCGAGTTGGAAATGGCCGATTCGGGGAACGGAATATTCGAGGCCGATGCCTGCGGCGATGCCGTAGTCGAATTTATGCTCGACGGCCATCGTGTCCTGCGCACAAACGGGATTCACGCGGTCAATCATGTTGCGCTCGCTCCATTCGAAATTCGACTTCGTGCTTTCATTGAGATAGAAACCGAACTGCGGCCCTACCTGAAAGAAAAACTGTGCGCCACGCTGCTCGCGACCCCACGCGAGATGGGCGAAAACGGGCACTTGAACGTAGTTGATCGTGCGGCTGTATTCCTCGGCAAGTCCCGTCACACGGTTGATGACAGGTTGGTCGTCGCTGTCGAGAATCTTCTCCTTCCAACCCATTTGCGTGTAGTTGATTTCGGCCTGCACGGAGCAAATCGCAGTGAAATATTTCTCGCTGACATAGCGAATCGTCAGACCGCCCGTCATACCGCCGTGAAATCCCTGCGAAACGCTCGGCACAAAGCCGATGTTGGTCAGCGCGTAGCCGCCATTCACGCCGACGGCGAGTCCGTTGCGATGTTCGCCGACCTGCGCCTGCATCTGCAAAGGCAAAAGGGTAAAAAGGTAAAAAAGAAAAATATTCTTCATTCTTCACTTTTCATTCTTCATTTTCAATAGTTTATCGCCTCAATCGTCTTGTTCGGCTTGTAATGAACCAACATAAAGTGCGAATTTTGCATTCCGCCCGTTTGCGAGACAGGCTTGAAGTACAACTGCGTCTGCAAAGCCGCCTTCACGCGCTGGTCTTTCGTGCCTCGGAAGGCCGTGCCATACTGGTGGAGTCCGCGCAGGAAAAACTGCCCGTGATCGTAGCCGGTGATGGCGAAATGCGGCAGGGCAAACAGCATATCTTCCTTGAACCACTGCTTGTAGTTCTGCTCCAACTGCTGTGTGGATCGCGACTGCGCGTTGTAGTAGAAATTCGTGGGAATGTAGGTGTCGTAGCGGTGGAAATAGTCGCCGAAAGGCTCGGTGTAGAGCAGCCAATCGGTGTAGCCGAAGAGCGTCACGGCCACGCCTGCATCGCGCTGACGGAGCAGGTTGAGTTTGGCGAGCGTCTGGTTGAGTTCGGGCGACCGACCCGTATTCAGAATGACGACATTGGGTTTCGAGCGGTTGAACGCCTTCGAGAAAGCGTCGTCGGGCGTTTTCAGGTTCGTGACGTTGTAGGTGATTTTGTTTTCGTCGAGTTGCTTCCGAAGTGCCATCGTGAAAGCGCCTTTGCGACTGGTCGAGTCGTTGCAGTCGATGAAAACGGCGTGATGGTTCGGGAATCGCTCCAAATAGGCGCTGATCATCGCCTGATTCTGCCACGCGCCACTCTGATAGACTTGGAAAATCTGCGGATATTGCGCCACATCGTCGCCGCTGATCGAGAACGGAATCACCATTCGGATGTCGTAGGTCTTGCAGAAGTTCGCAAGCGGCTTCACTTGCTTCGTGTAGAGCGGTCCGAAGATGATGTCGCAGTCGCTCGCGCCTTCTTGCAAGAGCGTTTCGCGAATGTCGGAATCAATCGCCACGTTCCACGCGCGAACATCGGTGGAAATGCCCTGCCGACGCAGGCTGTCGCAAGCCATCAGCAGGCCGCGATAGTATTCCACCATGCGCCGTCCGTCGCCATCGACGTTGTGCAGCGGCAGCATCACGCCCACGCGAATCGCACGCTTCTGAATGTCGCTGCGGTCGGGCAACGCAGGCTTGTTTTTCTCGGCCTCGACGTCGGCCTTCGTCTTTTCAAACGGAATAAACACGAAATCGCCCTTCTTGAGCTGATAATCCTCCTTTTTCATCTCAGGATTGGCCTCTTTCAACTCGTCGAGCGTGATGTTGTACTTCTGGGCGATGCCATAAATCGTGTCCTTTTTCTTCGCCTTGTAGATGTCGCGCCACTGCGTGGTTTGCGCCATCAGCGAGAGGCTTGTCACGAAAGCCGAAAGGACGAAAAAGTATCTTAAAAAATGTCTCATCTTGATGGAATTTTGATTTCAGAGTACAAAAATACAAAAAAACTCTCAACCACACGCACACATCCGACAACTTTTTCGTATCTTTGCAGAAAATTTATCAGTTTTTACCCAAAAAATCGATTTTTAACATGACAATCAGACAAATATTCATCACCGCAGCGTTACTTTTCGGAACTTTGACGACGATGGCCGAAGACTATCCCACCATCGACCCGTATTTGGTCGCAAAAAACGCTGAAGGAGGCGAGGAAACTGGCACGAGCGTGTCGGGTTCGGCACCGCTGAGCGTGAATTTTTATGCCAATCCGCAGAACGCCGAGGGCTGGTCGGCCTACTACGAATGGCGCTTCACTTTGCAGCACTTGAACGGCTCGGAGGAATCGTCGCCCTACTTGATTCGCTACGAAGAGGACACGGAAGTCACCTTCACGGTGGCCGGATTCCACAAAATCGTCTGCTACGCAGTCTTCACGCGAGGCGACGAGCGATACGAATACACCGAGGAATACTGGACGACCGAAAAAGACCCGCTGACGGTGTCGATTTCCGAAAGCCGACTCGAAATGCCCAACGCCTTCTCGCCCAACGATGACACAATCAACGACTATTATCAGGCGAAAGGCACGCAGCACGGCAGCAACGGACCGCAGAGCATCATCGAGTTCGAGGCCCACATCTTCAACCGCTGGGGACAGAAACTCTACACGTGGACCGACTGCTACACCTACAAGGCAGGTTGGGATGGAAAACACAACGGAAAGCCCGTGAAACAGGGCGTTTATTTCTGTGTCGTGAAGGCGAAAGGAGCCGACGGACGCGAGTTCAACATCCGAACTGACGTGAATCTGCTGCGCGACCACATCGAAGACTCTGGCTTCAACACGACGGAATGACGCGACACCTTATTATATAATACGCCCACGAAAAACTTCCATGAAACGAGAAGACGAGAAAATCAATGTCTGGGGAGCCCGCGTCCACAACCTCAAAAACATCGACGTGGAGATTCCCCGCCAGTCGCTGACGGTCATCACGGGACTGTCGGGGTCTGGAAAATCGTCGTTGGCTTTCGACACGATTTTCGCCGAGGGACAACGCCGCTACATCGAGACTTTCTCAGCCTATGCGCGGAATTTTCTGGGCAATATGGAGCGGCCCGATGTCGATAAAATCACGGGACTTTCGCCCGTCATCAGCATCGAGCAGAAAACGACGAACAAAAATCCGCGATCGACCGTCGGCACGACCACTGAAATCTACGACTATCTGCGACTGCTCTACGCTCGCGCAGGCACGGCCTACAGCTATCGCTCGGGCGAGAAAATGGTGAAATACACCGAGGAGCAGGTGCAGCAGATGATTCTCGACGACTATCGCGAAAAAGCGATTTACATTCTCGCGCCGCTCGTGCGCCAGCGCAAGGGCCACTACCGCGAACTTTTCGAGGCGATGCGGCGCAAGGGCTACATCCACATCCGCGTCGATGGCGAAGTGCAGGAAATCACGCGCGGAATGAAGGTCGATCGCTATAAAAACCACAACATCGAGGTCGTCATCGACCGACTGAAAGTGCAGGAAAAAGACCAAGAACGACTGCGCAACAGTGTGCAGACGGCGATGAAACAAGGCGACGGCGCACTGATGATTATGGAAAAGGAGTCGGGCGCGATTCGCAATTTCTCGAAGCGGCTGATGGATCCCGTCACGGGAATGAGCTACGGCGAACCTGCGCCGAATATTTTCTCGTTCAACTCGCCCGAAGGCGCTTGTCCGAAGTGCAAGGGACTGGGCTTTGTGAACGAAATCGACCTGCAAAAAGTCATTCCCGACGACCGTCTGAGCATCCACGAAGGCGCGATTGTGCCGCTCGGAAAATACAAGAATCAGATGATTTTCTGGCAGGTCGAGGCGATTCTCCAGAAATACGAACTCGACCTGAAAACGCCCGTGAGCAAGATTCCCTCGGAGGCGATGGACGAGATTCTCTACGGCTCGTTGGAACACGTCCGAATCAACAAGGAACTCGTGCACACGTCGAGCGACTATTTCATTGAATTCGACGGAATTATCAAGTATTTGCGGCAAGTGATGGAGAACGACGAGTCGGCGGCAGGACAGAAATGGGCCGACCAGTTTCTGGCGGTCTGCGAATGTCCCGAATGTAAGGGGCAGCGGCTCAAGCGCGAGTCGCTTTCCTATCGGATTTGGGACAAAAACATCTCGGAAGTGGCTTCGCTCGACATCGACGAACTGCGCGACTGGCTCTCGCAGGTGGAAGAGCATCTCGAACCGATGCAACGGAAAATTGCCGCCGAAATCGTGAAGGAACTGCGCACGCGCGTCGATTTTCTGCTGCGCGTCGGACTGAATTACCTCTCGCTCAACCGCCAGTCGGCGAGTCTTTCGGGCGGTGAGAGTCAGCGCATCCGCCTCGCCACGCAAATCGGTTCGCAACTCGTCAATGTGCTCTACATCCTCGACGAGCCTTCAATCGGACTGCATCAGCGCGACAACCAACGCCTCATCGACTCGCTCAAGCAACTGCGCGACCTCGGAAACACGGTCATCGTCGTCGAACACGACCGCGATATGATGCTCGCCGCCGACTACATCATCGACATCGGACCATTCGCAGGTCGGAAAGGCGGTGCGGTGGTTTTTCAAGGAACGCCCAAAGATTTGCTGAAGGCGGATACGCTGACTGCGAAATATTTAGCCCCCCATTCGTCCCCTGAGGGGGACACAATAGTCCAAAAAAAGAGTAATGAAGCCCCCTCGGGGGCCGTAGGGGGGGCT
>JAFYJH010000120.1 GCA_017538195.1 Prevotella sp. | reverse complement strand
GTGCGACGATGTCAAGGAACTCGAACCCGGCACTGCGCTGATTGTGAAGCGCAACGGCGAGTGCAGCATCGAGCGGATTCTGCCGCAGAAAGGCAATTCGGCCTGCTCTTTCGAGCGAATCTATTTCAGTCGGGGCAACGATCGTGACATTTATAACGAGCGCAAACGACTCGGCGAACAACTCACACAGCCTGTGCTCAAAGCCATCGACGGCGACACGAAAAACACCGTGTTTTCTTTCATTCCGAACACCGCCGAGATTGCTTTCTACGGCATGGTCGATGGTTTCGACGAGCGCGTCCGCAGCGAGAAAGTCGTCTCGAAAGACATCAAACTCCGCACGTTTATCACGGAGGACAATTCGCGCAACGACCTCGCCTCGCACGTTTATGACATCACCTACGAAAGCATTCGCGCCGGTCAGGACAACCTTGTCGTCATCGATGACAGCATCGTGCGCGGAACGACGCTGAAAGAGAGCATTTTCCGCATTCTCGACCGACTGCATCCGAAAAAAATCGTGATGGTGAGCAGTGCGCCGCAGGTTCGCTATCCCGACTATTACGGCATCGACATGCCCCGTTTGGAGGAGTTTTGCGCCTTCCGCGCCGCCATCGAACTGCTGAAGGAGCAGGGACAGCACGAAATCATCGACAACACCTATCGGAAATGCCTCGAAGAACTGAAAAAGCCGACGAGTGAGATGACGAACTGCGTCCGCAACATCTACAAGCCGTTCACAGTCGAGCAAATCAACGAAAAAATCGTCGAAATGCTGCGTCCCGAGAATATGGAAACGCCCATCGAGCTTGTTTTCCAGTCGATTGAAGGGCTGCACAATGCCGTTCCCGACCATCCCGGCGACTGGTATTTCACCGGTCATTTCCCGACACCGGGCGGCACGAAACTCTGCCTGCAAGCCTTCGTGAACTATGTGGAGAAATATTATCAGTTCGAGGAGAAGTTCTAATGGTGACTCATTTTTGACCCAAAAATAAATCGCAAAGAAACGAAAAATCCTCTAACCGTTTGATTCTTAACGAGTTAGAGGGTTTTTCTTCGTGATTCCGGCGGGATTCAAACCCACAACCTTCTGATCCGTAGTCAGATGCTCTATTCAGTTGAGCTACGGAACCAATCCGTTTTGCGACTGCAAAGGTAGTCCATTTTTTCCGAACCACCAAACTTTTTTCCGATTTTTTACGAAAAACATTGAAATTTGTTCATTTTCCACTCGAAATTCGGCGCGAAGCGATGCGTTTCGCCTTGTTTTGCGAGTTTTGCGAGAGTTGTCCTTTCAGGTAGAGTTCGATGATGAGCGAAGCGATGGGCGCAGCCAAGTCTGCCCCGAAACCGCCGTGTTCGACATAGACGGCGATGGCAATTTGCGGGTTATCCATCGGGGCGAAACCGACGAAAACAGAGTGGTCGGCACCCGAATTTTCAACGGTTCCCGTCTTGCCGCAAATAGGGTAGGTCGTCTTGATCGAAGCCGCCGTTCCGCTCTCGACGGTCAGCCTCATTCCCTCGATGACGGGCGCGTAGGCTTCGGGCGCGATTTTCGTCTGCCGTTTCGTCAGATAGCGTTGCGAAAGCGGTCGATTTTCGGTTGCCTGATGGATGTGCGGCGTAATGAAGTAGCCTCGGTTGGCAATCGACGCGACCATATTGCAGAGTTGCAGCGGCGTGGCGGTGATGTCGCCCTGTCCCATACCTGCCCACATAATCGTTTTCCCGTCCCAACCGTCCTTGTAGCGGCGATTCAGATAGTTCACGTTGGCGACCAGACCGCCCTTTTCGCCCGGAATATCGACTCCGACAGGTCCGCCGAGTCCCATACTCGTCATATAGCCGTTCCACGTGGAGATGGCTTCGTTGCCGTCTTCGTACATAAATCGGTCGTTGATCATCGACATAAAAGTCGTGAGAAACCACGTGTTGCACGAGTGGGCGATGGCACCTTTCAGCGCGAGCGGCGAGAAATGCTTGTGGCAGCCCACGTGGATGTTGCCGTCGGTGAAACCGTTGGTGCAGGCAATCGACATATCGGGAGAAATGACGCCTTCGGTGAGCATCGTCAGAGCTTGTGCCACTTTGAAAGTCGAGCCGGGCGCGTATGCCTTTGCGATAGCCAGATTCACGTCGAAACCGCTCGGCGAATTGGTCGAAAGACAGATGATTTCGCCTGTTTCGGGTCGGATGGCGACGATGCTTCCCTGCTTGCCTTGAAGCAGTTGTTCGCCGAGTTGCTGAAGCATCGGGCGGACGGTGAGCGGGCCGTCGGTGGGCAGACCTTGCGACTTGATGCCGACGCTTGTCAGCAAAAAGACGAAAATCAGGCAGATTCGGAGTTGTCGAAGGATGGTTTTTATCATAAAAAATCGATTTTCTTACGCGCGTACATTATTTAATATTGGACTTCTTCAATTCTTCGCGGAGAAATTTCGGCGTATAGCCTTTTTTCGACCGAGCAACCTCTTCGGGCGTGCCGGTCGAGAGGATGGTTCCGCCGTTGCGACCGCCTTCCGGTCCCATATCGATGATGTGGTCGGCGAGCTTGATGACATCAAGGTTGTGCTCGATGATGATGATGGTGTTGCCCTTTTCGACGAGGCGGTTGAGCACTTGCATCAGGATGCGAATGTCCTCGAAATGCAGGCCCGTCGTGGGCTCGTCGAGGATGTAGAGCGTGCGTCCCGTGTCGCGTTTGGCGAGTTCGGTGGCGAGTTTCACGCGCTGACTTTCGCCGCCGCTGAGCGTGGTCGAGGATTGTCCGAGTTTGATGTAGCCGAGTCCGACATCCTGCATCGTCTTGATTTTCTGCAAGATAGACGGCACGTTCTCGAAAAATTCCACCGCCTGATTGATGGTCATATCGAGCACGTCGGCAATGGATTTTCCTTTGTAGCGGACTTCGAGCGTCTCGCGATTGTAGCGTTTGCCGTGGCACGTTTCGCAAGGCACCATCACGTCGGGCAGGAAGTTCATTTCGATGGTTTTATAGCCGTTGCCGCCGCAGGTTTCGCAGCGTCCGCCTTTCACGTTGAACGAGAAACGACCGGGTTTGTAACCTCGGATTTTCGCCTCTGGCAGACTGACGAAAAGGCTGCGGATGTCGCTGAAAACGCCCGTGTAAGTGGCGGGATTCGAGCGCGGCGTGCGTCCGATGGGACTTTGATCGACATTGACGACTTTGTCGATGTTTTCGATGCCTTCAACGCTGTCGTAGGGCATCGGACGCTTGAGCGAGCGGTAGAAATGCTGCGAGAGAATCGGCTGCAAGGTTTCATTGACGAGGGTCGATTTGCCAGAGCCCGACACGCCCGTGACAACGATGAGTTTGCCGAGGGGGAACTCCACGTCAACATGACGGAGGTTGTTACCGGAGCAGCCCTTTAAAATCAAATTTATTTGTGGAATGTGGAATGTGGAATGTGGAATGAGATATGTTTATCCACATCCGAATCCGCAAACCGAATTAATTATTGAGGTAATTTGTCACATAATGATTTCCTGAGACCAGACATTACTTTCGTTAACCTGCTCGCAATCTCCTCCGCGTTGCACAGTTCTTGTTCGCTGAT
>JAFYJH010000119.1 GCA_017538195.1 Prevotella sp. | reverse complement strand
TAAGGTTTGTTAAGTTTTTTCCTCATTCTTTCGCCCCCTCCTTGTTTTTTGGAGGCTACACGGTGCAAAGGTAGCATTTTTTTCGTTACCACCATCATATTTTCTCGACTTTTTTCAAAAATTAACATTTCGGCGAAGCATTTTTGCCTATGTTCGCCTCGATTCTCCGAGCAAGGCAAAGAGTTTGTCAAGCCATCCGGCCAAAGGAGATGGACTGCTGAGAAGTCCGCCGTTGAACTGCAAGTTCTGCATCGAGAAACGGATGCGACACGGGGGATTGTACTTCTTGTTGTACTCAGAAAGGCTGTTGCCGCTGATGTTGTCTTCTGCCTTCACTTCAATGGGTATTATCTGCTCGCCCCATTGTGCGACAAATTCCACTTCTGCCTTTCGGTCGGAAGTCCAGTAGCAGGGCACTTGGTTGTCCATCATCGGCATCACGGACTGGAGGACGGCATTTTCCGCCATCGCCCCCTTGAACTCTGTGTAGTTGGTTATCGAGTCGGCGACCACGGTGGCTGGCAGATGGGCCAAGCGGCGCAGCAATCCGCAGTCGCAGGCATAGACTTTGAAGGCGTCTGTCTGCTGATAAGCCGCGAGCGGCATTCCCGGCTTGCTGATGTCGTAAACCCTGTAGATGATTCCGGCATCTTCGAGCCACATCAGGGCATCTTCGTAGTCCTTGCTGCGGGCACCGCTCTTGACGACTCGATAGATGAACTTCCGATTTTCCTTGGAGAGTTGTGCCGGCAGTGAGTGCCAGATGGCGTGAATCCTCGGGATTTCGCGTGGTTCGGCATATTTGGCAAAGTCGAGTTCATAGAGGTCGAGAATGTCTTGGAGCGTGGCTTCTACAACGCCGATGCCTTTGTCTTCAAGCAAGGCGACGATGGGTTCGGGCATTCCGCCTGCCACTTGGTAGCGTCTGTATTCAGTGCGGAGTTTGTTCAAGATGATTTCCGGCAGATGTCGGATTTCTGTGAGTGTATCGATGTATTCGAATGTTTTTGGGTCGCTCGCACGAAGAAATTCCCTAAACGTGACGGGAAACATTTTCATGACTTTCACTTTACCGACAGGGACGGTCATTTTCCGCTTCTTGACGGCGACTCCAAGCAAGGAACCAGCGGCCATGACATGGTATTGTGGAGCGTCTTCACAAAAATATTTCAGGCTGTTCAGTGCTTCTTCACACTCTTGAATTTCGTCGAATATGATCAATGTCTTTCCCGGAATGATGGGAGGGTCGCAGTAGAGGGCGAGTTCCTTGAGCAGTCGGTCGGGCGATTTTGTCGTTTGGAATACCGATTTCAACTCTGGCTGACGGTCGAAGTCAAATTT
This sequence comes from Prevotella sp., assembly GCA_017538195.1. GTDB lineage: Bacteria > Bacteroidota > Bacteroidia > Bacteroidales > Bacteroidaceae > Prevotella. The sequence continues at coordinate 9,120 of JAFYJH010000119.1, read as the reverse complement.
GACGCAGTGGTCAAAGTATTTTTTGCCAAAGGCTTCCATTGCCCACGTTTTGCCGATTTGACGTGCGCCTTTCAGTAGAATCGGCTTCCTGTCAGGAGCATCTTTCCACTGCTTGAATGATTGAATAATGTCGCGTTCTATCTTCATTTTACATAAAATAGTGTCGTTTTGTGTAGAAAATTTACACTTTTCGCTATTTTCTGGTGCAAAAGTAGTTATTTTTTCGTTACTGCCATCATTCTCTTTCGACTTTTTTCAAAAATTAACATTTCGGCAGCCTTGTCGTCGGCAAAATTCAAAATCGGCAGAAGGGAATCAACTTGATGGTATGGCCGTTTTTTTCGACGATGCGCTCGTCGTTGTTCGTAATGACCACCAAGTCGTCGCATTTCAGTTCTTCGGCACATTCAACGAGGCTGCCGATTTCTCGTTTCGCGGTTTTTTCGTTGCTGATGTCGTAGCATACCTGAATGAGTTTCTGGATGCGTGTTCCCTCTCGCAACACGAAATCGACTTCTTTATCGTTTCGGGAGCGGTAGTAGAAGATGGTTTTATCGGTATCGTAGCCTCGTCGGATGAGTTCGATGAACACTTGGTTTTCGAGCAGTTTTCCGAGATTCTCGCTCAGGGAGAAGGCTTTGGCTTGAATGAATCCGTTGTCCACTACATAGGCTTTCCTCGGTGCTTTTTTCATGAGTTTCAGTTTGTTGTTGTAGCGTGGCAGGTAGTAGAAAAGATAGGGTTCGTGGAGATAGTCGAGAAATTTCTGTACCGTGTTTACGCCAGAGATTCCCAATTCTCGAGCCAACTCGTTGACGCTGAAGGGGTTGCAGATGTTAGAAACGAGATAGACGGCGAGGTTATTCAAGGCGGTGGTATTTCGCACGTTGTAGCGTTTGGCAACATCTTTCCACAGGATTGAGTCGAAGAGCGTGTCGAGATAGGTTCGCGTCAGCGGGCGTGATGCTACGGATTCTGGATAGCCTCCGAAGCGCAGATAGTCGTCGTTCAAAGCCCAAATGTCGGGAAGATTTCTTCCGTCGGGCGAATGTTGGTCAAGTTGGTGCCATTCATAAAATTCTTCAAGGCTGAAAGGGAGCATTTCCACTTGCAGGTATTTTCCTGTGAGCACGGTTGCCATTTCGCTGGAAAGCATTTTGGCATTGCTCCCTGTGATGACTAAGTTCTTTCCTCTCCGATAGAGTTCGCTCACCCACAAATCCCATCCTTCGAGATTCTGCACTTCGTCGAGCAGGAGGTATTCGTAGTTCGGATAAACATCGTCGAGCATTCTCATGACGAGGTTTTCATCCCACTTTTCCAACAACGATTTGCTGTCGAAGTTCAGATAGGCGAAATTTTTGTTTCTCAGCATGAGCAAAGCCTGAGTGGATTTTCCCACTCGGCGTGGCCCGGTGATGAGCTTGATCATGTGGCTGTGGAGCAGAAGTTCTTGGTCGTATTTTGTGCGACGCTGCAGATAGGTGCGCGACAACAGCTCGTCGCGTTCTTTTCTTTGGTTGAATATGGTTGTTTTCATAACTCACGGATTTTGGCTGCAAAAATACGTTTTTTTGCTCAATTATGCAAGCGTATTGCACAAAAAAGTACGTTTTTTATGCAATACAGAGCTTTTATTGCACAAAATCGGGATTTTTTCGGTTTTTTTTAACGAGCGAGGTTTTGCAGGGTCTGAAACTGCTGTCGTGCGGCATTTTCGCCGATGGCAATCATTTCGGCGATGCTTTTCGGCCCGAAACTGACGGCGGAATAACCTTCAAGCGGCGGATTGATGTAGATGTCGGCGGCGGTTTTGTTCTGGCGGTGTTTCTTGAAGTCGGGTCGGTTGAGGAACCATCCGACAATGCCCTTGACTTGGGTGATGTCGAAGATTTCGCGGAGTTCGTCGAAGTCGTCGCCGGGGTCGTCATCGTCGTGATGGTTCACGGTGAGGTCGATGGCAATGACGAGGTCGGCTCCCATCTGCCGCGCCACATCGACGGGCAGGTTGTTGGTCAGTCCGCCGTCGTAGAGCATGTAGTCGTCGAAGCGGACAGCCTTGAACAGGGCGGGAATGGCCATGCTTGCGCGCATGTTCCGAGCGAGGGAATCGTCGGAGAGCACGACATCGGAGAGGGTGCGGAGGTCGGAGGCGATGCAGGCGAATTTGCGAGGAGCGAGGAGCGAGGAGCGAGGAGTGAGAGCCCCACCCCGACCCTCCCCAACTGGGGAGGGAGATTGAAACGTCGAAAATGGAGATTTGTGTGGGCTGCTGACGAGGCTGTCGAGCATGGTTTTGATGGCGTTGCCTCGGATGGCTTCGCGGGTGAAGAGTTGTGCCCACTGCTGCGAGCGGAAGAGGGAATCGAGGTCGGTGGCGGTGTAGCCGACGCTGTAAAGTCCTCCGACAATGGCTCCAATGCTCGTGCCAACGATGATGTCAGGTTGGATTCCTGCCTCCTCGATGACTTTCAACACGCCGACGTGGGCTGCGCCCTTCGCTCCGCCACCGCCGAGGACGAGGGCAATGGAAGCCCCACCCCGACCCTCCCCGAAGGGGGAGGGGGAAAGGGAAGCCCCACCCCTGCCCTCCCCAAATGGGGAGGGGGAAATGTTAATGGTTATTATAAACAATAATGATATTGTTGTATAAAGTCGGCGGAGGATGCGGCTCATCATTTTTTTATCAAAGATTTATTCTCCTCCCCCAGTGGGGGGAGGTCGGGAGGAGGCATTTCTCCTCCCCCAGTGGGGGGAGGTTGGGAGGGGGCTTCTATTTTGCTCCCCCACCCAAAGCCTGATAGAGATTCACGACGGCCTGCATTTTGTTGAAGTCGTCGGTGACTTTCGAGATTTCGGCACTGAGCAGGTTCGACTGCGCCGTGATTACTTCGAGATACGAGGTGTTCGACGACGCTGCCATCATCGTGCGCGTGTCCTCGACGTTCTTTTTCAGCACCTCGACGCGCTTCGCATCGAACTCGGCCTTCTCGGCAGCGGAATTATACTGCACAAGCGCGTTCGACACTTCGTTTCCGGCTTGCAGAACCTTGTTTTGCCACGTGTTGTAAGCCTGTTCGTACTGCATTTTCGCCACTTTCAGCCCTGCCACAATCTGACCGTGCTGGAAAATCGGCTGCACAAGCGAACCCACCGCCGAAAGCAGCAGTTTTCCGGGATTCACGAGTCCATTGTTGTTCGTGAACGCGCCCGAGCCCGTGATGGTGATTTGCGGATAGAAGCGCGACCGCGCCTGATTGACGTTGTAGAAACACTGCGCCAGCGCGAGTTCGGCAGCGTGGACATCGGCACGGTTGTTGAGCAACTGGATTCCCACGCCCGTAGCGAGGTTCTCGGGCAAATACTGGCCCTCGAAAGTGCCGCGATGGATGGTCTGGGCAGGCAGTCCGAGCAAGAGCGAGAGCGAATTTTCGATTTCGCGCACCTGCCGCAGCAGATCGACGCGCTGCGACTGCACGCTGTAGTAGGCGGCTTCGGCACTCTGCACGGCGGTCGAGCGATAGCCCACGCGCGTGTCCTTCATCACCTGCATCTTCTCCCACGTTTCCTTCGTGAGTTGTTCCATTTCTCCGACAATTTCCACCTGTCGGTCGAGCATCAGCAGCGTGTAGTAGAGGTTGGCGACGCCCGAAATCAAGTTCGTCTTGACGACGGTCTGATAGTCTTGCGTGGCGAGCAACTGCATCTGCGCCGAGCGTTTCGCGTTGAGCAGATTGCCGAACAAATCGACGTTCCACGAGGCCGACAGCGGCAACTGATAGATTTTCGAGGTGACGGCAGGGTCGGTTTCCAGTCGGGCAATCGTGCCCTGCGCCGTGAATGCGACCGACGGCAGGAAGGCCAGTCGTGCGCATTTCAACGCCTCCTCGACCATCTTCACGTTCAAGGCCGCATTGAGCATATTCACGTTGTTGTCGAGTGCCGTCTGTATGTGGTTCTGCAACTGCGGGTCGGTGAACACCGTGCGCCACGGCATATTGCCAAACGAGGTCGTATCGCTGACGGCGAGCGTGTCGGTGAGCGAAACGGGGTCGCGATAGAGGCCCTGTGTATTGACTTCGGGTCGCTCGTACTTCCCGTAAAGGCTTTTACAACCGACCATCGTCGTGATTGTCGCCCCGAAAATTAAAAAATTAAAGTATTTCAATAAAAGATGCTTCGTTTTCATATTTCTTTCCGTTTTAAACTCCTTAATTTTCTAATCTTGAATCTCATTCTGCTCCATTTCGACGGGAGTTTCCTCGAACTTCATCGGACGGAACTTCTCTTGTATCTTCTGGAAGATGACGAACAGCGTCGGCACGACGAAAATCTGCAAGAGCGTTCCGATGAGCATACCGCCCACGGCTGCTGCGCCGAGCGTCTGGTTTCCGTTCTTGCCGACACCCGTGGCGAACATCATCGGCAACAGACCGACGACCATTGCCAACGAGGTCATCAGAATCGGGCGCAAACGAGCCGCAGCACCCTGAATGGCCGACTGCAAGACGCTCATTCCGCGCTCGCGACGCTCAACGGCGAACTGCACAATCAGAATGGCGTTTTTCGCCAGAAGTCCGATGAGCATAATCAGCGAAATCTGCATATAGATGTCGTTGGAATGGCCGAAAATCAGCGTGAACAGGAAGGCTCCGGCGAGTCCGAAGGGCACACTGAGCACCACCGAGAGCGGCAGGATGTAACTTTCGTACTGCGCCGAGAGAATCAGGTAGATGAAGATGAAGCAGAGCAAGAAAATCAGTGCCGTAGAACTCGACGACTTCGCCTCCTGACGGGTCAGACCCGAATAGTCGTAGGTGTAGCCGGTCGGCAGTTGCTCGGCAGCCACTTCCTCGACGGCTTTGATGGCCTCACCCGTCGAATAGCCGCTTGCGACGGTCGCCGTGACGGTGATTGACGTGAAAAGGTTGAATCGGCTGATGTTCGTCGGTCCATAGACGCGCTCCAACGAGCAATATTCCTGAATCGGCGACATTCCCGACGGTGTGCGCACATAGACGCTGCTGAGCGATTCCGGCGTCATTCGCGTGTCGGGTGAACCCTGCACCATCACGCGGAAGAGCTTTCCGAAAGCGTTGAAATTGGATGCGTAGAGTCCGCCGTAGTATCCTTGCAGCGTCGTGAGCACGGTCGAGGGCGAGATGCCCGCCTGCTTACACTTCGCCACATCGACGTGAATCATATACTGCGGATAATTCGGGTTGTACGAAGTCATTGCCATCTGGATTTCAGGCCGCTTGTTGAGTTCGGCGAGATAGTCCTGCACAATGCCGAAGAACTTGCCGAGGTCGCCGCCCGTGCGGTCTTGCATCACAAGCGAAACGCCAGAGTTGGCCGAGAAGCCGGGAATCATCGGCGGCGCAAAGGCGAGAATCTTCGCGTCCTTGATGTGGGCGGTTTTCAGGTAGATTTGCGCCAGAACGCCGTTCGATTCGAGCGGATTGAGGAAGAAGCGATAGATGCCGTCGCCCTGCCACAAGCCCGAAAGTTTCCAGAAGAAGCCTTTCTGTCGCTCGGAGAAGGGTTTGAGTTTGATGATGAACGTGGCTTGGTCGCTGCCGGCACCGGCGATGAAGTTATAGCCTTGAATCTGCTCGCGACTCTGGATGGCAGGGTCGGCGGCGAGAATCGAATCGACTTGGCTGATGACTTGCGTCGTGCGGGCCACAGAAGTTGCCGGCGGCATCGAAATCGTGCAGAAAAGCGTTCCCGTGTCTTCGTCGGGCACGAGTCCCGTCTTCGTGAAGAACATCGACCCAGCCAAGGCGACAATGCCGATGACAACGGCGATGGCGATGGCAAGCGGTTTCTTGACGAGTTTTTCGATGCGCGTCTTGTATTTTCCCAGAATTTTATCATAGGCCGTGTTAAACGACTCGTGGAATCGGTCGATGCGCGACATTTTGCGCTCGTTGCCGTGCTCGTCCTTCGGTTTGAGGAAGATGGCGCACAGCGCAGGCGACAAAGTCAGGGCGTTCAGTGCCGAAATGAAGATGCTGACGGCCATCGTTACGCCAAATTCGCGGTAGAAAGTTCCCGAAGTGCCGCCGATGAACGACACGGGGATGAACACCGACGCCATCACGAGCGTAATCGAGATGATCGCACCCGAAATTTCGCTCATCGCGTCGATACTCGCCTGTAATGCCGACTTGTAGCCTTGGTCGAGTTTCGCGTGGACGGCCTCGACCACCACAATCGCGTCATCGACCACGATGGCGATGGCCAGAAGCAATGCCGAGAGCGTCAGCAGGTTGATCGAAAAACCGAAAACCTTGAGGAAGAAGAACGTACCGATGAGCGACACAGGCACGGCGATGAGCGGAATCAGCGTCGAACGCCAGTCTTGCAGGAAAACGTAGATGACGACGAACACCAGCAAGAGCGTGAAGAAGAGCGTAAAGAACACTTCTTCAATCGACGCATAGAGGAATTCCGTCACATCGTAGTTGATTTTATAAGTCATTCCCGGCGGAAAAAGCTTCGCCTGTTCTTCCAACTCGGCCTTCACCTGCTTGGCGATTTCGTTGGCATTCGAGCCTGCAATCTGCTGCACCATACCCATCACCGACGGGATGTTGTTGTTCTTCATCGACACGCTGTACTGCAAGCCGCCGAGTTCGATTTTCGCCACATCCTTCAACTTCAGCGTCTGACCCGTTGTGCTGCTCGAAATGATGATGTTTCCGAATTCTTCCTCGGTTTTCAGGCGACCCGTGTAGCGCATCGCGTATTCGTAGGCAACATCGGCCTGCTCGCCGAACTTACCGGGCGCAGCCTCGATGTTCTGTTCGGCCAGAACTGCGCTGATGTCGCTCGGCATCAAGCCGTATTGCTTCATCACGTCGGGCTTCAGCCAGATTCGCATCGAATAGGTCTTCACACCCGGCGACTGCACGTCGCCCACACCCTGAACACGCTTGATGGCAGGGATGATGTTGATGTTCGAGTAGTTCGTGAGGAACTCGTCGTCGTAGCGACCGTCGGAGGTCAGCGTGAACATCATCACCTGCGAGGTCTGACGCTTCGACACGGTTACGCCGATTCGCGTCACCTCAGCCGGAAGCAATGCCTGCGCCTGTTGCACGCGATTTTGCACGTTCACGGCACACATATCGGGGTTCATTCCCTGACGGAACAGAATTGACAGCGAAGCCGTACCCGACGAGGCCGACGAGGAAATGTAGTCCATTCCCTCCACACCGTTGATGCTCTCTTCGAGCGGCACGAGCACGGAGTTTTTCACCGTTTCGGCATCGGCACCCGGATAGCTCGTGAAGACGGCAATCGTGGGCGGTGCAATGTCGGGATACTGCTCGATGGGCAGCGTGACCAGTCCGATGAAGCCCAGCAACACGATGACGATGGAAACCACCGTCGAAAGCACCGGGCGTTTGATAAATGTTGTAAAAGTCATTATTGAGGCCCCCCTCTTATCCCCCCAATCGGGGGGAAGACCATTAAGGGGCTCGGGTCTTTTATTTTTTTACATTTTTCTGATAGCCTCCCCCGTCGGGGGGAGGTTGGAGGGGGCTTCTATTTCTTCATTGCCCCGACAATATCCCCAGCCGACATCGCCTTGGCCTGCTCCTGAATCTTCTGCTGATAGCGGGCTGGCGTGATGGGCTTGATTTCCATTCCGTCGGTCAGTTTCGTGATGCCGTTGGTCACGTAGCGGTCGCCGATGTTCAGACCCTCGACAACGACGTAGTTGTTGCCGTCGTTCTGCGGTGCCACCTTGATTTCCGTGTATTTCACCTTGTTGTCCTTGCCGACGGTGTAGATGAATTTCTTGTTCTGGATCTCGCTCACGCAAGCCTGCGGAACGACAATCGCCGCAGCATTGTCGGTCGGGATGATGACGACACCGCTACCACCGCTTTTTAGCAGGCGGTCGGGGTTCGAAAAGGCCGCAATCACTTGGAACGAACCCGTCGCAGCGTCAATCACGCCGCTCATCTTCGTCACCTTACCCGGATGGTTGTAAATCGTGCCGTCGGCCAACTGCAACTTCACAGTCGGAAGAGCCGAAATCGCAGCCTGAGCCGTTCCGCTCGACTTCGTCATCGCGAGCAGGTCCTTTTCCGTCATCGAGAAATAAACCTCCATCGACGAGTTGTTCGACACGGTTGTCAGCGCGGGATTGCTCGCCGAACTCACCATCGCACCCACTTTGTAGGGCAGCGAACCGACCACGCCGCTCGCCGGACTCTTCACGTAGCAGAAACTCAGCGTCTCGCGGGCGGAAGACAAGGCTGCCTCTGCCTGCGCAACGGCGGCTCGCGCCACTTCATACGAATTTTTCGCCGTCGAAAGTTCGAAGTCGCCGATGATGCTCTGCTCGTGCAGTTTCTGGCTGTTGTCGTAAGCCATCTTCGCCGTGTTCATCTGCGTCCGCGCCGTGTTCACAGCAGCCTGTGCCTGACGCACCGCCGCCTGATACGTGGCGTTGTCGATGACGAACAGCACCTGACCGGCACCCACCGACTGACCTTCGCGCACATTCACGCGCGTAATGAAACCGGCCACTTTCGGGCGGATTTCCACATCCTGCACACCCTTGATGACGGCAGGATAAGTCGCTTCCGAAGCCGAAGCCGACGTGCCGACCGTCACCACAGGATACTCATCGTCGCCGAAATTAGGCATACCGCCGCGTTTTCCGCCGCACGATGCCAACGTTGCAGCCACAGCCGCAACCAACAAATAACTCTTGAATTTCATAACTTGATTGATTATCATATTTTCCATTTTTAGCGTGCAAAGTTACACATTATTTGTAAAAGACTTTTCGGAATGATTCCACTTTTAACAAACTTTACAGAAAAAAAACGCGAATCCCGACAAAGATTCGCGCATTTTTAGGAGTTACAGGAGTTAAGGAGTTACAGGAGTTCAGACAAATGCTTTTCTCACTTCACACTTCACAACCAACGGTCGCTGGCCGAAGGGGAAAGCAATCCACACTCCTCACTTCACGATTTTCTTTCCTTTATGAATATAAATTCCCTTCGCCGTCGGCTTTCCATTCAACTTCCGACCATCAATCGAATACCAGTCGCCGACAGATTCTTCACTCTTCATTCTTAATTCTTCATT
>JAFYJH010000118.1 GCA_017538195.1 Prevotella sp. | reverse complement strand
GCCCCACTCGATGGCAAGCAAGTCGTAAGGTCCGATGTTCGGCGACATGATTTTCACGCCGTCGCCGGGCTGCGCCACGTAGTTGAATCGCGCATAGTCCATCACCGAGGGCGAAGTGTTGCCCATTCGGTTCGTAAACGACGCGGAGCGCAGCGAATCGGTCGGATAGGCCGCCGACGCGATGAAATTATGGCGCAAACCGAGCGAATGGCCCATCTCGTGGCAGGCTACGAAACGAGCCGCGTCGCCGATGAGTTCCTCGGGCAGGTCGAGCCGTCGGGCGGCAGGATTCACAGGCCCTGTCTGCACCGTCACCCACTCGCTGATGAGCGACTGCACGTTGTGCCACCAGATGATGTCGGCCTCGAAAATCTCGCCCGTGCGAGGGTCGAAAGTCGAGGGTCCCATCGCGTTGGAGGTTTCCGACGCGGCGTAGGTCAAAACCGAGGTCGCAATGTCGTTGCCCTCTTCGGCGAGGCTGTCGGGCAGGTCTTCCACGCGAATCACATCCTTGAATCCGGCTCGTTCAAACGCCGTGTTCCAGTCGAGAACACCTTTTTTAATATAGGGTCGCAGATGCATCGGAACGGCTTGGTCGATGTAGATGAGAATCGGTTTCGCGGGTTCGACAAGTTCACCGCGCAGATAGGCGGCGGTGTCTTTCGGCTCCACGCGCCAGCGCGTCACATAACTCTTCGTTTTCACGCGCTGTTGCAGGTCGGTGTATTGCAGTCGCGAGGTCGTGAAATAGCCGATTCTTTGGTTTTCCTCGCGACCAGCCATCGGCTGTTCGGGCAACAGTGTGAGCGAAGTCGCCACCTCGACGGTGATGTTCACCTTGTCGTGGCCCTCGGTGACGGTCGTCGTCAGTTCCGACCGCGCCGTCACGTTGTTTTTGAAGGCTTTGATGCCGATGATATGCGACAAGTCGGATTTGGGCGACGTGCCGATGTTGATGGCATTGAAAACATCGTTCAGACAGTTGTCGCGACCGTTGAAAAGGTCGTTCACCTTCACAACGACCGACGACGAATCCTTCGGCGCAGCCTCGACTTTCAGACTGCAAAGAATCGGGTTCACGTAGTTGTCGCCGACCGAAGCCGCCACCTTGTCCCATTCGTTGAACTCCGGCGTGTTGCGTTGCTGCCGAATATCCACGCACTTGCGCTTCTTGTCCCAGTGGAACGCAACGACCTGATTCTCGTAGTTGATGCCTTTGTTCACGCCCGATTCGTTCAGTTCCTCCGGCACTTTCAGCAGTCGGTTCGTCACGAGGAAACTGCGTCCGAGCAGACTCGCGGGAATCTCGAAATAAATCGTGTCGCCCTTCGTCACCACGTTCATCACGCCGTTCCACGCCACCGAGTCGCGCCCCGTCAGCCGTTTGTACGGCGACACCGGCTCCACCGTTTCCACCTTTTTCTTCTTCTTGAAAAGGGAACGCGCCTCCGCAGGTGTGGCGAGCATCAAGGCACTCAAGCCACAGACCAACAACAATCTTTTGGAATATGTCAAATTCTTCTTCATTTCTACAATCTTTTTACCGATTCCGGCTATTTTTTACATTTATTATATTTTAATCGGCAAAATTACGAAAAAATCGGGAAAGCGCAAAATTTTTCACAAAAAAATCGGGAACGCTTTCGCATTCCCGACTTTTCTTTGGAGTTAAGGAGTTAGGAAGTTATGGAGTTAAGCCAAATGCTGTTCTCATTTCACTCTCCCCTCCCGACGGGAGGGATTGGGGTGGGGCTTATGCCGTAGGCATTTGACAGGGGTAGCCAGTCATGAGCGAAGCGAAATGGCTGGGTGATGGGAAATGCCCAAATGGTTTCATCGTGCCGTTAGGTACGAAACATCGGTGCGCGTTTTTTCTCTCTGACTTCGCGTTGGAAATCTTGTTGGCGTTTCAGTGCTGCCTTTATCCAGTCGATGGTTTCTTGCCTCGTCTTTACCACAGTTTCGTCTCCTTATTCTTTTCAGAATTACTTTTATTCATAGTTCATTGATTAAATTCTCCCATGTGCCGAACTCAACTTTTCCCTCCTTGAAGTCTTTGGCTTGGCCGACGGCTTCGCGAAATTCTTCGAGGAATTTTTCCCTACGAGAAACCTTTCGCCCGGATTTTCTCACAGCCTGCACATTCTCAATGCCTTCCACGTGGCTTACTTTTCCTCTTAAATATTGGCAGTAAGCCTCTCTCCCGTTCAAGTTTTGTTCACTTATGGGTTCACCTGCTGCAAGCAGGCTGAGTACGACATCTGGAATTATTCGCTCTCTCATAAATCAACTTTTTATCTCTCTCCACACTCTTAACAGCCCATGGGCGAAGGGTGCCTTCCTCCACCAAATCAACTTCGTGTCCGAGCATTTTCTTCAAATCCATGTACATGCCGCCAATAGTGAAAAGAGTAACGTCTTTATTGTCGTCGTAGGCGACGAGAATGTCCACATCGCTGTCGGGTCGCTCCTCGCCTCGGGCATAGGAGCCGAACAGCCATGCTTTCAGGACGGGTTGCGTCTTGAAATACTCGGCGATGGTCTGGGTCATGGCTTGTGTTTGTGTGGACATATTCTTTTTCTTTCTTAATTACTCCTCCGACGGTTTCTCCGTCAGCAATTTGATGGTTTCGTCGAATTCCGCAACAATCTCGGTGAGTCGCGGATTGCTTTTCTGTACGATGAGCGCAGCGAAATTCCTGTTCTCACCGTCATCTACCTCAGCAGTCTGCATCACGTAGGCATCGTGATTGTTGTATGTGTTGAACCAACGCACGAACAAACGACTGCGAAACGCCTGCTTGCCGTCGCCCGTTTCGCAGATATACAGCAGAATGTCGGGATTGGCGACGAAGAAAGCTTCGATAATGCAGAATACGGTGACTTTCAGTTTCTCGTCGTTGGGCGAGGGACGTTTGCTTTCGTTGTTGATGGTAAACTGATAGGCACCCGTCGGCCAAATGGTATAGTCATCCATGAAACCAATTCTAAACAGTAGGTCGTAACTGGTTTCAATGAGAAAATCCCGACCGTTCTCCACCCATACTTTGTAGGGTGCGCGGCGATTGATATAGGCAAGGTCGAGCGGATTCATCGTTTAACTATAATATTGTCTGCGCTCCTCGCGAATTTTTTTAAATAATTCCTGTGCTTGCTCCTCCCACTCGTGTTTCCTGCGGATAGACTCGCGGAAAGCGGCAATCACTTCCTCGCGTGTGCGGTTTTTGTAAGCCACTGATTCCATCGTTTTTCCTTTCTTTTATTGAATTTCACGCCGCAAAGATACGAAAAAAATCGAAACCGCCAAAGCGATTTCGATTTTTTTATTTGGAGTTCAGGAGTTGCTTTTCCCTTCGGCCAGCGACCGTTGGTTCAGGAGTT
>JAFYJH010000117.1 GCA_017538195.1 Prevotella sp. | reverse complement strand
CAGCGGCGGTTTCTCGATGGACGATATTTTCTCGATGTTCGGCGACATTTTCGGCGGACGCGGTGGATTCGGCGGTTTTAGCGGCTTCGGTGGCGGTCGTCAGCGGGCGCAATATCGCGGTTCCGACCTGCGATTGAAAGTCCGTCTGACCTTGGAGGAAGTGGCGACGGGCGTCACCAAGAAATTCAAGTTGAAAAAAGACGTCGCCTGCCCCGAATGTCACGGAAGCGGTGCCGAAAATGGCAGTGGCAGCGAAACTTGTCCGACCTGTCACGGTCAGGGTTTCACGGTCAGGACGGTGCGCTCGATTCTTGGAATGATGCAGACGCAGAGCGAATGTCCGACTTGTCACGGCGAGGGCACGGTCATCAAAAACAAGTGTCCGCACTGTCGCGGAACGGGCATCACGAAGGGCGAGGAAGTCGTCGAAATCACGATTCCCGCAGGCGTTTCCGACGGAATGGTCGTCAATGTGCCGGGCAAAGGCAACGCCGGTCAGCACAACGGCATCAACGGCAACATTCAGGTTTTCATCGAGGAGGAGCGCAACGACACGTTTATTCGCGACGGTCAGAACTTGCTCTACAATCTGCTGCTCGATTTTCCGACGGCGGCACTCGGTGGCGAAGTGGAAATTCCGCTGCTCGGCGACCGAAAAAAGAAGCTCAAAATCGAGTCGGGCACGCAACCCGGCAAAACCATCCGATTGGAAGACGAGGGACTGCCTGCCGTGCAAGGCTACGGGCGCGGTCGCGGCGACATCATCGTGAACATCAGCGTCTATGTGCCGCAAACGCTCAGCCGACAGGAGAAGGAAACGCTCGAAGAACTGCGCCAGAGCGAGAATTTCAAGGGCGATGCCTCGACGAAACGCTCGATTTTCGATAAATTTATGAATTATTTTTCGTAATTTCGTGAAGTGAGGAGTGTGAAGCGTGAAGTGAGGAATGAATCATCATTCACAATTCATAATTCATAATCGGCGAAGCCGACAATTCAAAATTCAACATTCAACATTCAAAAGTGAATTATAAAGAAACCTGCGAATTTCTTTACAGCCAGTTGCCGATGTTTGAAAGACAAGGTGCTGGCGGTTATAAGCCCGGCCTGCAAACCACCGAAACCCTCGACGGATACTATGGTCATCCGCATCACCGCTACCAGACGATTCACGTCGCCGGAACCAACGGAAAAGGCTCTGTTTCGCACGCTTTGGCGAGTATTTTGCGCGAAAGCGGCCTGCGCGTCGGACTTTACACCTCGCCGCACCTCGTGGATTTCCGCGAGCGCATCCGCGTGAATGGCGAGTACATTTCCGAGCAATATGTTGTCGATTTTGTCAAAAATCTCCTCCCCTCTCTTTCTGGAGAGGGGGCGGGGGAGAGGCTTTCTCCTTCCTTCTTCGAACTCACCACCGCGATGGCGTTCAAATATTTCGCCGACGAGCAAGTCGATGTCGCCGTGATTGAAGTGGGACTCGGCGGACGGCTCGACTCGACGAACATCATCACGCCGATGTTGTCCGTCATCACCAACATCGCCCTCGACCACACGCAATTTCTCGGTTCGACGCTTGCCGAAATTGCTGCCGAAAAAGCAGGAATTATCAAGCGCGGCGTTCCTGTCGTCATCGGCGAGGCGACGCCCGAAACGCGACCCGTTTTCGAGCAGAAATCCCGCGAAATGGATGCCCCGATTTTCTTCGCCGAAGAATTCGAGATGCCCACTCCCCTGCCCGATTTCGAGTTGAAAGGCGCTTATCAGCAGAAAAATCTCCGAACCATCCTGTGCGCCGTTGCGCAAATGAAGAGTGAAGAATTTAGAATGAAGAATTCTATTACCCGACCGAACGTTCTCCCCTCTCTACTTGGAGAGGGGTCGGGAGAGAGGCCTTCAATTGGTGGCCTCGGCCTCAGCGGACGCTGGCAGACGCTCCGCGAACAGCCGCTCGTCATTTGCGACACGGGCCACAATCCTGCCGCGTGGGAATACCTTGCACCGCAAATCGCCGCCCAAACGTGCCGCCAACTGCGCATCGTTTTCGGAATGGTCGATGACAAAGACCTCGACACCGTGCTCGCGATGCTGCCGAAAAATGCCGCCTATTATTTCACGCAAGCATCGACCCATCGCGCCATTCCTGCCGACCGCGTCGCCGAGAAAGCCGCAGCCCACAACCTGCACGGAACAACCCACAAAACCGTCGCCGAAGCCTATCGCCAAGCCTTCGCCGACGCAGCCCCCGACGACTTCATTTTCGTCGGCGGAAGCAGTTATATTGTTGCCGACTTATTAAGTAGTAATCAATTCATTACCAAATAATTACAAAATTTCAATCAACTTTTTATAGAAGAACCATTATGAACGGACTCTACACCATCATCCTGCTCATTCTCAGCAACGTTTTTATGACACTCGCGTGGTACGGTCACCTTCGTTTGCAACAGTCGGGCATCAGCAACAACTGGCCGCTGATTGCCGTCATCGGCTTCTCGTGGGCCATCGCCTTTTTCGAGTATTGCTGCCAAGTTCCAGCCAACCGACTCGGCTTCATCGACAACGGCGGACCGTTCACGCTCGTGCAACTGAAAGTCATCCAAGAATGTGTTTCATTGGCCGTTTTCGCCGTCATCGCGAACATCATGTTTCAAGGCAACCACCTGCATTGGAACCACATTCTGGCCTTCCTGCTCATCATTTGCGCCGTCTATCTTGTCTTTATGAAATAGGCTTCTTCGCAGGGCAACGAATATTAAAAACACTTAAAATCGCAAGATTCTAGTACGGTTTTCAACAAAAAATCGTACCTTTGTTTTTTCAAAACAAGAATTTTTAATTCAAAAACCAGATTTTCGACTCAAAAACCAGTTTTTCGAGAATGAATACAAGAAAAATCATAACATTGCTGTTGGCGATGGCCTTTTTCGCCCCGACGATGGCACAGAAACGGAAATCGACAAAGAAAACGGCGGCTCCGAAGCCTGTCGTGGTCGAAGAAACGCCTGCGCAACGACTCTACAAAGCGATGCTGCCGGCGACGGCGAAAGTGATGTTCATCGACAGCGTGGTGGTCGATAAACAGGGCTTTCTCAGCCAGATTCCGTTGGGCAAGGATGCCGGAAAAATCAGCACTTTCGAGCAGTTTTTCGACCGTCCGGCGCAGGTTGAACTCGGCGTGTTCCAAAACGAGTTCGGCGACCGCTGCTACTATGCCGACGGCGACACGCTCGCCACGCGCCTCTACTCCATCGACCGACTCGGCAACAACTGGAGCAAACCGCGCGAACTGACGGAGTTTGGACCCGACTACAAGTCGCCGAATTTCCCGTTTCTGCTGTCCGACGGCATCACGCTTTTCTTCGCTGCCAAAGGCGAGCACAGCATCGGCGGCTACGACATTTTCATGACGCTCTACGACTCGGAAAATGGCATTTTCTATCGTCCCGAAAACTACGGACTGCCCTTCAACTCGACCGCCAACGACTATTTCGTGGCCATCGACGAGGTGAACGAACTCGGCTATCTCGTCAGCGACCGCCATCAGCCCGACGACAAGGTTTGCATCTACATTTTCGAGCCGACCTCGCCGCGTGTCAGTTTCGAGAGCGAGGACTTGTCGAACGAACAACTCCGACGCTACGCAAACCTCGTCAGCATCGACGACACATGGCCTTTTGGCAACCGAAGCGAGGCGCTGCAACGCTATCAGACCGCGCTCGGAAATCAATCGAGTCAGACGGCGGCGAAAAACATCGCTTTCGTCATCGACGACAACACCGTTTACCGCAGCACGAGCCAGTTCCGCTCGCCTCAGTCGCGCGAACTTTACCAGAAATACGCGGCGTTGGCGGCTTCCATCGACACCGACGAGCGCACGCTCTCGCTGCAACGCGAGAAATTCGCCAAGGCTTCCGCCCGCGAACAGCGTCAGATGCGCGAAACGATGCTCAGATTGGAACATCAACTCACTGAAAATCAAGAAAAAATCAAGCAAATCGCGAAGGAAATCCGATATATTGAATTGAAAATTAAAAATTAAAAAGCTAAAAAATTAACCCTTTAACGTTTAACCCTTTAACATTTTAACATTTAAGAAATATGAAACATTTTCCCGATTCAGAACTGATTATCAATGCCGACGGCTCGTGCTTCCACCTGCATTTGAAGCCCGAAAACCTCGCCGACAAAGTGATTCTCGTGGGCGATCCGGCCCGTGTCGATACCGTTGCATCCCATTTCGACTCGATTGAGTGCGACGTTTCCAGCCGTGAATTCCACACCATCACCGGCACCTACAAAGGCAAGCGAATCACCGTGCAGTCGCACGGAATCGGCTGCGACAACATCGACATCGTGATGAACGAACTCGACACGCTCGCCAACATCGACTACGCGACGCGCACCGAAAAACCTGAGCATCGCACGCTCACCTGCGTCCGCATCGGCACTTGCGGCGGCATCCAGCCCTTCACGCCGACGGGCACGTTTGTGGCTTCGGTGAAGAGCATCGGCTTCGACGGTCTGCTAAACTACTACGCCGGACGCAACGAGGTTTGCGACCTCGAACTTGAGGAGGCTTTCAAGCAGCACATGGCGTGGGACTGCGTGAAAGGTGCGCCCTACGTGGCGGTTGCCGACACCGAACTCATCGACCAGATTGCAGGCGACGACATGGTGCGCGGCTACACCATTTCGTGCGGCGGTTTCTACGGGCCGCAAGGTCGCGAACTGCGTGCGCCCATCGCCGATCCGCAGCAGAACGAGAAAATCGGCACTTTCGAGTACGACGACCTGAAAGTTTGCAATTTCGAGATGGAATCGTCGGCTTTGGCAGGTCTTGCCTCGCTGCTCGGCCATCGCGCCATGACCTGCTGCATGGTCATCGCCAACCGCTACGCGAAGGAGATGAACACCGACTACAAAAACTCGATCGACACACTCATCAAACTGGTTCTCGACCGAATTTAATAGGAATTCTTGAAAGCTTCGCTCGAAAAAATAAATTGAAGTTCCGTGAGAGCTTTGCTCGAAAAAATTGTAAATTAGTAAATTGAAGTTCCTTGAGAGCTTCGCTCGAAAAAATTATCAATTGTAAATTGTAAATTGTAAATTAGTAAATTCTTTCCATGGTTTCCTTTGAAAGCGACTACAACAACGGCGCACATCCCGAAGTTTTGCAGCGTCTGATTGATACAAACGCCTGCCAGAGCGCGTCCTACGGCTTCGACGAATGGAGCGAGTCGGCGCGTAAAAAGATTCGCGGAGCCTGTCAGTGTCCCGATGCCGACATTTTCTTCCTCGTCGGCGGCACACAGGCCAACGCCACCGTCATCGACGCGATGCTGCCGTCATACGGCGCGGTTGTGGCGGTCGAAACGGGCCATATCAATGTTCATGAATCGGGTGCGGTCGAGGCCAACGGCCACAAGGTCATCGCGCTGCCGTCGCACGACGGAAAAATGCTCGCCGCCGAACTCGACGACTATCTGAGTCGCTTCCACGCCGACCCGACTTGGGAGCACATGGCCTTTCCGGGGATGGTTTACATCACCTTCCCCACCGAACTCGGCACGGTTTATCAGGCTCGCGAAATCGAGGAAATCCACGCCGTCTGCCAACGATTCGACATTCCACTGTTCATCGACGGCGCACGGCTCGGCTACGGACTCGCCGCCACCACTTGCGACTTCGATTTGGCGTGGCTCGCCCACCATTGCGATGCTTTTTATATTGGCGGCACGAAAGTCGGCGCACTCTGCGGCGAGGCCGTTGTTTTCCCCCGAAAAAACGCCCCACGCGGCTTCTTCACGATGGTGAAACGCCACGGCGCACTTATGGCGAAGAGCCGACTCGCCGGTGTGCAGTTCGATGCCCTCTTCACCGACGGCCTTTACTTGAAAATCGCCCGTCACGCCATCGACATGGCGATGAAAATGCGCCAGATTTTCGCCGACGCAGGTTTTGAAATCAAAGATTCGCCCACCAATCAGCAGTTCGTCGTCCTCACCAACGAACAGATGCAAAAACTCATGCAAAAAATCCTTTTTGAAACGTGGGAACCCCTCGACCCGAACCGCACCCTCTGCCGTTTCGTCACCAGTTGGGCGACCAGCGAAAACGATTTGCAGACACTCTCTGACGCACTAAAAAGCACCCAATTATGAACGACACGATTTGCGCCCTTGCGACGGCGACTGGCGGAGCGATTGGCATCGTCCGAGTTTCGGGACCGCAGGCGTTGGAAAAGATCTCTTGCATTTTTTCAAAAAACCTTACGCAAGCAGAACCAAATACCATTCATTATGGTTACATTTGTTCTCCCCCTCTAATTGGAGGGGGACAGGGGGAGGCTATTCTTGACGAAGTTCTCGTCAGCATTTTCCGTGCGCCCCACAGTTACACAGGCGAGGATTCGGTCGAAATTTCGTGTCACGGATCGCGCTATATTTTGAACAAAGTGCTCGAACTGCTCGTGCAAAACGGCTGTCGGATGGCGCAACCCGGCGAATTTACGCAGCGCGCCTTCCTCAACGGGAAAATGGACTTGAGTCAGGCGGAGGCCGTCGCCGATTTGATTGCCTCGACGAACCGAGCCACGCACCAGATGGCACTTTCGCAACTGCGCGGTGGCATCTCGTCGGAGTTGGGCGTTTTGCGCGAGGATTTGCTGAAATTGACCTCGCTGTTGGAACTCGAACTCGATTTTTCCGACCACGAAGACCTTGAATTTGCCGACCGCAGCGAACTCTTAGAACTTGCGAAAAATATTGACAAAAAAGTGACGAATCTTGCCAAAAGTTTCGAGGTGGGACAAGCCTTGAAAAACGGTATTCCTGTTGCGATTGTGGGCAAAACCAAT
>JAFYJH010000116.1 GCA_017538195.1 Prevotella sp. | reverse complement strand
TGTATTTTTGACAGCACCCGCAAGTTTTATATCGGGTGGAGTATATAACGAGACCATTCTTCATTATTTGTGTAGTAAAGTCGGGACTTATTTCATTTACAAAAATAGTGACACGACAGGAGCAGGGAATATTATGCTGAATATACAATCACTTATAAAATTTCCCGTTCCCGTTGGAAAATTAGAAACCGAAGGACTAACTTATGATGAAATAAACAACGCTATCTATATAACTTACGGCTTTACAAATGCTGAAATTGCCTATATTGAGAGCCAAATCTAAATAGATTAGAAATCGAGAGGTCAATCCTCTCGATTTCTGTTTACTCTCCAGTCTTGCAAAATAAAGGCTTGTTCTTCTGTTGTAAGTCTATATGCTTCAAAAACGGCTTTATCAACAGCTTCGTCAGTTACTTGATTCTCTATTCTTTGATAAACTATATCCGTAAAAGCCTGTTGAAAATCCAATTTTAAAAGAGTTTTCTCCAAAGTTGTAACATATAGTTGTATGCCGCCACCTTGAACTTCTGCCTCGGTTGTAAGTTTGAGATACCAATCAAAAAGCTTACTATTCATTAGCCCTACAAATTGAATTAAGTTATTTCTATCTCCAACCATTATATCAACAGCATTATTACAGATAAGTTGTCTTTCATCAAAGCAGAAGTTAATATTGCAACCTATAATTTTCCACATTACTTTTGGCTTAGAAAAATCCTCCAAATAAGCGCAGTTGCGCAGATTATATGGAGTATCTCCTTTGTCGGCTCTGATGGCAATTTTGTCCCAATATTGGTCTAAATGAGCCTTTACTGCGGGATAGTCGTTAATATCCACACGTGGGAATTTACCTCTAACGCCATTGTGCGTGTTGATTAGATAGAGACCATTATCCACATATCCGTATCTTTTAATATCTCTGCCGCGCAAAATCGGTCGAATAAGTTCCTCCGTTCTTTGGCGTTCATCGGTATCCTTGCAATTAGAGAGGATTTCGTTACGCTTTTCTGTGGATATGATAAAAGCATCATTGAAGCCAGTCTTTATTCCATAGTTAATCTGAATGTCCCAATCCTTCAGCGGTATTCCTACGGCTTCTATTTTACGCTTAATACTCTGTTCGATGGGTGACAGAATCACCCAACTATCAGAAGAATTAAAGTTACAGACGCTATTCTGCTGCTGCACGAAATCGCTCATTAGTTCTCTGCCAATCCTCTTTGTCCAATAAAACGAGCAAGGGTATTCCTATCCACTTTGCAAATCTTGGCAATTTTTCTTTGAGAAGTACCATTACGAATCAACTCCGTTATAAGAATTTCTTTCCCAGACAACTTGTATTTGTCGGGCGAACTTTTGCGGCCTTTCGGGCGGCCAAGCACAACGCCTTCCGCTTTTTTTCGCGCCAATGCCTCTTTCGTTCTTTGGCTAATCAAATTCCTCTCAATCTCCGCCGACAGACCGAATGCAAAGGCAAGGACTTTGCTCTGAATATCATCGCCCAAACGATAATTGTCCTTGATAGTCCAAACTCGGCACTCTTTCGTCATGCAAATATTCAGAATCTCCATAATCATAAAAAGGTTTCTGCCAAGCCGAGAAAGCTCGCTACAAATGATGATGTCATCTTTGTGTACTTTTTTGAGGAGGTTGCCCAACTGCCGCTTGGTATAGTTCTTTGTGCCGCTGATAGTTTCCTCAATCCAGTCGTTAATGACGATGTCCTGCCTCTCACAGAACTTGCTAATCTCAAATCGTTGGTTCTCCACCGTCTGCTTGTCGCTCGAAACGCGAATGTACCCGTAAATCATAACTTTTTTCGCGCAAAATAATGAATTTCTCGCAAAAAATCAGTAACTTTGCAAACGAATGATGACAATTAAAATTTGATGAGATATGAATAAAATAACAATCAGAGACAGCAGGCTTGACGGACTGTTTGCAAAAATCTCCAACCTGATAGAGCAGGCTCGGAAACGAGTGGCGACGACCGTAAATGTGGCCGAAGTTTATACTAAATATTATATCGGGCAATATATTGTCGAGGAAGAACAGCAAGGGGAGAACAGGGCAGAGTATGGCAAGTCTATTCTTAAAGGTTTGTCCACGCAACTCACACTAAAATACGGTAAGGGATGGGGTGTTGAAAACCTGCGCCTGATTCGTAACTTTTATCTTGTTTATTCCAAGCAGAAAATCCAAAACGGTGTTTTGGAAATTGAAAACAAAAAGGAGCAACAGCGTTGCCCCGATTTGAGTTTGCCAGACGCTAATGGTCAAATTGCAGAACCGACATTTGTCCTCTCTTGGTCGCACTATCTCGTTCTGATGCGCATAGAAAACCCCGACGCCCGCAGTTTCTATGAAATAGAGTGTGCACAGCAGCAATGGAGCGTCCGCCAGTTGAGTCGGCAAGTGGGTAGCAGCCTTTATGAGCGTTTGGCCTTGAGTCGTGACAGAAACGAAGTGATGCGACTGGCAAAAGAGGGACAGACCATCGAAAAGCCGACAGACATCATCAAGAACCCCATCACGTTGGAGTTCTTGGGGCTGAAACCTGACAGTTCTTATTCTGAAACAAAGTTGGAGAATGCCATCATCAATAAAATGCAGACATTCCTTTTGGAATTGGGAAAGGGCTTCTTGTTTGAGGCAAGACAAAAACGCTTTACATTCGACGAACAGCATTTCTATGTGGATTTGGTGTTCTACAACCGCCTGCTGCAATGCTATGTGTTGATAGACCTCAAAGCTGACAAACTATCACATCAGGATTTGGGGCAGATGCAGATGTATGTAAACTATTACGACCGCCACGTGAAGCAAGACTTCGAGAAACCGACCATCGGCATTCTGCTTTGTGAGCGGAAAAACGATGCCCTTGTGGAACTGACATTGCCGAAGGATGCGAATATTTACGCATCGGCCTATCAACTTTATTTGCCAGACAAGACCCTGCTACAAGCAAAAGTAAAGGAATGGATTGAAGAATTTAATGATATTAATGCAGAATCTGAAGAGTCAAATTGAAAATCAGTAACTTTGCAAACAAAGTTCGTATTGAGATTTTTTCACAAGAGAAGAAAACGAAAGATGGAGATAAAAAGATATGAGTAAAGAGATTATAAAAAACGGTGCATTGGCGAATCGAGACATGTTTGATCCAATTGCGAACACACGGCGTTCGCAATTAAACGGAAGCCAATAATAACTATTATGATATGACTATAAACGAAATAAAAGAATTGATAGCAGGCGACAATTATAATTAAAAAAATACTTAGTACAATGAAAGAAATCATGAAGGAAATCGAACTGAAATACGGCTGTAATCCGAATCAGAAGCCGTCGCGAATCTTTGTGGAAAAGGGCGAACTGCCAGTCGAAGTGCTGAGCGGAAGGCCTGGGTATATCAACTTCCTCGACGCGCTGAATGCGTGGCAACTCGTCAGCGAACTGCGCAAGGCGACGGGACTTCCTGCGGCTGCGTCGTTCAAGCATGTGTCGCCTGCCGGCGCTGCGGTCGGACTGCCGTTGAGCGACACGCTGAAGAGGATTTATTTCGTCGATGACATCGCGGGACTTGACGATTCGCCTGTCGCCTGCGCCTACGCTCGTGCGCGAGGTGCCGACAGGATGTCGTCGTATGGCGATTTTATCGCGCTTTCTGACACGTGCGACCTGCCGACGGCGCTCATCATCAAGCGCGAGGTCAGCGACGGCGTGATTGCGCCCGATTTTACGCCCGAAGCACTCGAAATCCTGCGCGAAAAGCGCAAGGGAACGTACAACGTGATTCGGATTGACTCGACTTACAAGCCCGAACCGATGGAGCGCAAGCAGGTTTTCGGCATCACTTTCGAACAGGGGCGCAACGAAATCCAACTTGACGACCCTGCGCTGTTCGAGAATGTTCCGACGGCGAACAAGACTTTTTCGGCGGAGGCTCGACGCGACCTGATGATTGCGCTGATTACGCTGAAATACACGCAGTCGAACAGCGTTTGCTACGTGAAAGACGGACAGGCGATTGGTATCGGGGCAGGGCAGCAGAGCCGAATCCACTGCACGCGACTCGCGGGTCAGAAAGCCGATATTTGGTGGCTTCGACAGCATCCGAAAGTGATGTCGCTGCCGTTTGTGGATGGGATTCGTCGTGCCGACCGCGACAACACGATTGACATTTACATCAGCGACGACCACGACGACGTTTTGGCTGACGGCGCATGGCAGCAGTTCTTCAAAACGAAGCCAGAGCCGCTTTCGCGCGAGGAAAAACGGGTGTGGATTGCGGAAAATCGGGGCGTGAGCCTTGGTTCGGACGCATTCTTCCCCTTTGGCGACAACATCGAGCGAGCCCACAAGAGTGGCGTGGAATTTATCGCGCAGGCTGGCGGTTCAGTCCGCGACGATCACGTCATCATGACGTGCGACAAATACGGCATCGCCATGGCGTTCACGGGGGTGAGGCTGTTTCACCATTAAGAAAGGAATGGAAGGGATATGAAAGGAAGTGAAAGGGGAGTGAAAGGGACAAATGTTCTACTTTGAATTAAAAGTAATGTCCTTTTCACTTCCTTTACAAATGAAGGTCGTGCCCCATTCGCTCTTGCTTCGTCTTCAGATAGCGGTAGTCGTAGGGCGTGGGCGTGATTTCGATGGGAATGTTTTCGACAATCTGCAATCCGTAGGCCTCCAGTCCGACGCGCTTCGTCGGATTGTTGGTCATCAGGCGCATTTTGTGAACTCCGAGGTGGCGTAGCATCTGCGCTCCACAGCCGTAGTCGCGCTCGTCGGGCTTGAAACCGAGGTGAACGTTGGCCTCGACCGTGTCAAACCCCTCTTCCTGCAACTTGTAGGCCGCAATTTTGTTCATCAGACCGATTCCGCGACCCTCTTGTTGCATATAAATCAACACTCCCTTGCCCTCTTTTTCAATCATTTGCAGCGAGCGATGCAGTTGTTCGCCGCAGTCGCAGCGCATCGAGCCGAGGATGTCGCCCGTAGCACAAGAAGAATGTACGCGCACGAGGATGGGCTCGTCGTCGCGCCAGTGGCCTTTGATGAGTGCGAAATGCTCCGTTCCGTTGCTTTTCTGGCGGAATGGAATCAGTCGGAAATGGCCGTATTGCGTGGGCATGTCGGCCTCGTTGCCCACTTCGATGAGCGATTCGCGTTGCAGTCGATAGGCAATCATGTCGCGAATCGAAATGATTTTCATGTCCCATTCCTTCGCCATTTTCATCAGTTCGGGCAGTCGCGCCATCGTGCCGTCCTCGTTCATGATTTCCATCAATGCGCCGACAGGATAAAGCCCCGACAAACGACAGAGGTCGATGGCGGCTTCCGTGTGGCCCGAGCGACGCAAAACGCCGTTGTCTTGGGCGTAGAGCGGATTGATGTGCCCCGGACGACCGAAGGTTTGCGGTGTGGAAGTCGGGTCGGCCAATGCGCGGATGGTGGCGGCGCGGTCGTAGATGGAAACGCCCGTCGAACAGCCTTCGAGTTTGTCGATGGTGACGGTAAAAGGCGTTCCGAGCACCGATGTATTGTCTTGTACCTGATGCGGCAGGTCGAGTTCGCGGCAACGGCTCAGCGTCACGGGCGCACAAAGCACGCCACGCGCATTTTTCAGCATGAAATTCACCATTTCGGGCGTGATTTTCTCGGCTGCGCAAATCAAATCGCCCTCGTTTTCGCGGTCCTCGTCATCGACGACAATCACGAATTTTCCTTCGCGAAAGTCTTCCAAAGCCTCTTCGATCGTATTCAGTTTAAAAGGTTCCATGTTCGATATGTTTTAATTTTGTTGTTTTCTCTTGTGGATGAGTTCGTTGATAAGCGCCATGCCCTCAAGGTTTTCGTCCGTGACGATCTTTGGTGGGAATTTCTCGGCAATTCGAGCGATCACCAAATCGTTGTTTTGACGGATGTGGCTGAGGTCTTTGTGCAGACGCAGGCGGAAGCGACACATGCGCAGGTAGAAGAACAATCCGACGGGCAGAATGAGTCCTGTCACGATGTTGAGCCATTTCTTTCGGAACGGGCGCGTGTGGGCGTTTTCCGCGAGTATCGGATAGCGGTTGAGGTAGCTCAGAATCTGCCTGTCGTTCGTGTTTGTCAGGTCGTCGATGGTTTCCTCCAACACTTGGCTGATGATGCTGACGACGTGGTCGTCGCCAGGTCGGAAGAACACCTTGATGGGATTCGGCAGGCGCAATAGTTTATGCTCCTTGTTGTAGTCCTCGATGGTGCGGTTGATGCCCAGCAGATAGTAGATGTCGGTCTGATAGATGGGATCTTCGATGATGACTTCCTTGCTGCTGATGTGGCGATGCAGCCGCAGTCCGAGCAACTTCATGAAGAACGTGCGATAAGCGTCCATGTTGAACACGGCGGAATCGTTGTTGGCCTTGTAGGTGAAGAACACGGCGAGCGGCGCGAGAATGGCGGTGGCCATCAGTTTGCCGAACCAGATGCTCCAAACGCCGTCTTTTGCCATTTGGGTGCCGCTATAGTCGAGGATGAAATAGACGATGAAAACGAACACCGACACGATGACGGGAACGCCCAGTCCGCCCTTTCGGATGATGGCTCCGAGCGATGCGCCGATGAAGAAGAAGATGAGGCAGGCGAGCGACTGCGTGAACTTGTTGATGGCTTCGAGGCCGTGGATTCGGATGTTTCGGTCGCCGTCCTTGATGACCATTTGGTTGAAACTCAATTCGCTCAAGTGCGACTGCACGCGGCTCTGCGCGTAGTTCACCGCCTGCTTTTTTCGCTCGTCGGAAAGGTCGTCGAAGAGCGAGTCGGGGTGCATTTTCACCTGTTGCGCCCGTTTCACAGCCGTCAGCGAGTCGCGTTTCGAGGCTTTTCCCACGGCGAAATAGTGCCGACGCGCCATCGTGTAGTATTCGCGACCGATGCTGTCGTAGGCCAACGAGAGCGAATCGCGGTCGCGCACGAGTTGTTCCAAACCCTTGTTTCGGGCGTCGCCCGTCAGCAGGTTGGCATCGGTCATGTTGAAGTCGCCGTCGTAGTCGAGCAAGAGTTGTTTCGTCACGAAAGTTTGCCGCTGATAGGGCACGGTGGCCGTTCCGCCGAGTTGTTGCGACTGCATGTTCTCGAACCATTCGCCGCTCCACAGACTCAATAATAAATGTTGCTTGTCGGCGGTCGATTGCAACATTCCCGAGTCGGCGAGGATGATTTGCTGATCTTCCCAACTGGCCGTGCGGCGGTAGATCATAATGCCGTAGAGTTTGCCCGATTCCATGTCTTTCTGCTGAACGTAGATGTTGCTGCCCGGGATTCCGCCGTAGAAAACGCCTTCGGGAATCTCCATTTCGGGACTTTTCTGCTTCATCGAAATCAGCAGTTGCATCATTTTCAGGTTGGCATTCGGGCCGATGTAGTTCTGGAAATAAAACGAGCAAAGTGCCGTCAGAACCGCCACCACGATGAGCGACCGCATGGCCTTCATCAGCGAGATTCCAGAGGCTTTGATGGCCGTCAGTTCGCTGCTTTCGCCGAGGTTTCCGAATGTGATGAGCGACGAGAGCAACAGCGTGAGCGGAAGGGCTTGCGGCACGATGGTCAGACCCATGTACCAGAAGAATTTCGCCATGATTTCCATCGAAATGCCCTTGCCGATGAGTTCCTCGACATAACGCCAAAGGAATTGCATCATCAGCACGAACTGGCAGATGAAAAACGCAGCCACGAACAGCAGCATGAACTGCCGCACCATGAATATGTCGAGTTTCTTGATGCCCCGCATGAGTTATAGTCCGCTTGACTGGTGAAGGCGCTCCAGATTGTCGTCCCAGAGGTCGCGCAGACTGTCCACGTCGTCCTCGGCGGCGAAATCCGTGATGAGCAGTATGTAGTCATCGGTCAGTTCGTTGTACTCCATGCGCAGTTCCAGATACGCCTCTGGGTCGGGGTCGTCGTGCCAGTGCATCCGCAGATAGCTCTGCTTGACCCGCTTCGTGATTTCCGCCTTCCTGATTTCGTGGTGTCGCCACGTTTCGCCCCACGTCAGCGTGAGCGTCGTTCCCTCGAGCGTCACTTCGTCGGCAATCCATCGTGCCAGTCCCTCGGGCGTTCCGATGAGCTGCCAGATGATCGACGGCGAGTTCGACTTCAGTTCATGCTCGATATGTATCAACTGTTTTTTCATGATTTTTTCTCCGTTTTTTAGTCGTTTCACGCAGTTGTTTCGTTCTCTGCTTGCAAAAATACGGCTTTTTTCTCAAATACGAATAAAAATTAGCAAGATTTTTTTGGCAGATTGAAAACTTTGTATTACCTTTGCACCGCATTTCCGAGGAGCAGTCCTCTCAGACCGCCCGATTTTAAAGGGGATGCAGCCAATTTCGATGGCGGGATAGCTCAGTTGGTTAGAGCGTCGGATTCATAATCCGGAGGTCGAGGGTTCGGGTCCCTCTCCCGCTACAAAGAGTCCTTGCGAGCGTTTCGCGAGGATTTTTCGGTAAAAAAACGTAACTTTGCAAAAAAAAACGATGATGACAATGGTTAGAAAAGCGAAAAAAAGCGACATCGGGCAAATCATAGACCTGCTGCATCAAGTGAATATGGTGCACGCCGAGTTGCGCCCCGACTTGTTCAAGCCGCACACCACCAAATACGACGAACAGGAACTTGAAACGATGCTCGGCGACGACCAAAAGCCGATTTTCGTCTATGACGACGGCACGGTTCGTGGCTACGCATTCTGCCAGATTTCCGAGGTGAGCGACGACAAACTGCTGCAAGACATCAAAACGCTCTACATCGACGATATTTGCGTGGATGAGGCGGCGCGTGGTCGGCATGTCGGGAAGGCGTTGTTCGACTTCGTGTCCGATTTTGCGCGGTCGATTGGCTGCCGAAACATCACGCTGAACGTGTGGGAGGGCAATCATGCGGCTTCGATGTTCTACAAAAAAATGGGAATGAAGGTGCAAAAAACGACGATGGAGGTGATTTTATGAAGTCGATAAAAAAAACAGCTGAAAGTTTGTGCTTTCGCTGGCTTTTTTGTACCTTTGCAGTCCAATTATAAAATATAAATATGACAGGGAAAAAGAGAATCAAAACGGCGTTGGTGTCGGTGTTTCACAAGGACGGGCTGGAGGAGTTGCTCCGCAGGCTCGACGGCGAGGGTGTGCGCTTCGTTTCGACGGGCGGTACGCAGCAGTTTATCGAACAGTTGGGCTACGAATGTCGGGCGGTGGAATCGCTGACGGGCTATCCGTCGATTTTGGGCGGTCGCGTGAAAACGCTGCATCCGAAGGTGTTCGGCGGCATTCTGGCGCGTCGCGAGAACGAGGGCGACCGCGAGCAGATGGCGCAGTACGAAATTTCGGAAATCGACTTGGTCATCGTCGATCTCTATCCGTTTGAGCAGACCGTGGCGAGCGGTGCGTCGGAGGCCGACATCATCGAGAAAATCGACATCGGCGGCATTTCGCTGATTCGCGCTGCCGCGAAAAACTTCAACGACGTTGTGATTGTGCCGAGTAAGGCGGAATATGCCGTTTTGCTCGACATTCTGGAGCGGCAAGGCGCAGAAACGACGCTCGAACAGCGTCGCGAACTGGCTGCGAGGGCTTTCGGGGTGTCGAGTCGGTATGATACGGCAATCGGAGAATGGTTTAGCCCCACCCCTAACCCCTCCCCAGAAGGGTAGGGGAACAAGGATTCGTCAGAGATTTTTATGAAATGAATTAGATAGTAAAGTAAAAATAAATTGTAAACAGTTCTCCCCTCCCTTTGGAGGGGTCGGGGGAGGCTTTAAATTGTAAATTATTATGGGATTTTTCAGTTTTGTTCAGGAAATTGCGATGGACTTGGGTACAGCCAACACCATCATCATCAGCGACGACAAGATTGTTGTCGATGAACCTTCCGTCGTGGCTCTCGACCGCCGTACCGACAAGATGATTGCCGTGGGCGAGAAGGCCAAGATGATGTATGAGAAAGAAAATCCGGGCATCCGCACGGTGCGCCCGTTGAAAGACGGCGTGATTGCCGACTTCACGGCCTGCGAGCAGATGATGCGCGGAATGATTAAGATGGTGCACTCGGGTTCGCGCCTGTTTTCGTCGTCGCTGCGCATGGTGATTGGCGTGCCGTCGGGTTCGACCGAAGTGGAGCTTCGTGCCGTGCGCGACTCTGCCGAACACGCCGAAGGCCGCGACGTCTATCTGATTTTCGAGCCGATGGCAGCCGCCGTCGGTATCGGCCTCGATGTTGAGGCACCCGAGGGCAACATGATTGTCGATATTGGTGGCGGAACGACCGAGATTGCCGTGATTTCGCTCGGCGGAATCGTGGCGAACAACTCCATCAAGGTGGCTGGCGACGACCTCACCACCGACATTCAGGAATACATGAGCCGTCAGCACAACGTGCGAGTGTCGGAGCGCATGGCCGAGCGCATCAAAATCAACGTGGGTTCGGCGCTGACCGACCTCGGCGAAGAGGCTCCCGAGGACTTCACCGTCATCGGTCCGAACAAGATTACGGCACTGCCGATGGAGGTCGATGTTTGCTATCAGGAAATCGCCCACTGCCTCGACCGCACCGTCGGTCGCATCGAAGCTGCCGTGCTTCAGGCACTCGAAAACACACCGCCCGAACTCTATGCCGACATCGTGAAAAACGGCATCTATTTGACGGGTGGCGGTGCTTTGCTGCGCGGTCTGTCCAAGCGTCTGACCGACAAAATCAACATTCAGTTCATCGTGGCCGACGACCCGTTGCACTGCGTGGCGAAAGGTACCGGCATCGCACTGAAGAACATCGACCAGTTCTCGTTCCTGATGCGATAAAAATCGTTTTTTCGGGTAAATCGTAGCAGTTGCGGTGGGTGCGTTACTTGAATTTCTGAAGAAATATCATCACTGGTTCGTATTCCTGTTGTTGGAGGCGATCAGTGCGGCTTTGCTGTTCCAATTCAACAGCTATCAGGGCAGCGTTTGGTTTTCCACAGCCAATGCCGTGACGGGCCGAATCTACGCATGGAGTTCGCAGGTGGAGTCGTTTTTCTCCTTGACGAAGGTGAACGAGGAACTCACCCTGCGCAACACCTATTTGGAACATCAAGTGACGCAACTCTCGGAACGGCTCACCTCGCTGACGAAGGACTCGGCCTATCTGCACACCGACCAGTTGCGCTTGTTGGAGCAATATAAGTTGATTCCGGCGAAAGTCGTCACCAACGAAGTCCACAAGCCGAACAACCTCATCACCATCGACAAGGGCGAGGCCGACGGCGTTCACGAGGACATGGGCGTGGTCAGCGGAACGGGCGTCGTGGGCATTGTCTATCTGACTTCCGCCCACTATTCCGTCGTGATTCCGATTCTCAATGCCCATTCCAACATCAGTTGCACCATCGTCGGACGCGGTTATTTCGGCTATCTGCACTGGTACGGCAAGGAGAGCGATATGGCCTATGTCGATGACATTCCGCGCCATGCCGTTTTCCACAAGGGCGACAGCGTGGTGACGAGCGGCTATTCCAGCATTTTCCCCGAGGGAATCATGGTCGGAACGATCAATAAGAAGTTTAATTCTGCCGATGGACTGTCGTATTTGGCGCAGGTCAAGTTGAGCACCGATTTCGGTCGCTTGCGCGATGTCTGCGTCATCAGCGATGCCAATATGAACGAGCGTTTGCAGATTATTCGTGCGGCGCAGGACTCGATCAAGGCGTTAAGGTGATGGGTGATGAATGATGGGTGATGAATTTTAGACAAAACGAGATATGAACGTAGGCGTATTGAAAGGAATCGGGGCTTTTATCCTCTTGCTGCTGGCGCAGTCGTTGGTGCTCAACCACATCCATTTGTTCGGTTGTGCCACGCCGTTGCTGTATGTCTATATGGTTACGCTTTTCCGTCGCGATTTTCCGCAATGGATGATTCTCGTCGCCAGTTTCACGATGGGTTTGTGTGTCGATATTTTCTCGAACACGCCGGGTTTGGCAGCCGCTTCGATGACGCTTGTCGGCCTGTTGCAACCCTATCTGTTCACGCTGTTTCTGCCGCGTGAGAGTCCCGACGACTTGGCTCCGTCGATGCGCTCGCTCGGCATTGGAAAGTTCGTCTGGTATGCACTCATCATCGTTCTGGTGTATTGTCTGGCGTTTTTCGCGCTTGAGGCTTTCGATTTCGACAATTGGCTCCATTGGTTGGAGAGCGTCGGCGGTAGTTTCCTGATTACCAGCGTTTTACTGCTGACGATAGAGTTTTTCCGAAACAGGATGGGGGATGAAAGATCATAGTCTTGAATATCGGCGTTATGTGATTGGTGGCGTGGCTGTGCTGATTGTCGTGGTTTACATCATCCGCCTTTTCACGCTCCAACTGCTCAGCGACGACTACAAGAAAAATGCCGACTCGAATGCGTTTCTGAAGAAAATCGAGTTTCCCTCGCGTGGTGTGATTACCGACCGAAACGGCAAACAAATGGTTTATAATCAGCCGGTTTACGACATTATGGTGATTATGAACGAGATGGCCGGACGACTCGACACAATGGAGTTTTGCAATGCCATCGGCATCACGAAGGAATACTTCATTCAGCGGATGGACGACATCAAAAACCGCTCGAAAAATCCCGGTTACTCGCGCTATACGCAACAAATTTTCATGGGTCAGCTTTCGGACAAGGAATTCAGCGTTTTTCAGGAGAAAATGTTCCGTTTTCCGGGCTTTTACATCCAAAAACGCACCCTTCGCGAGTATAAATATCCCTACGCCGCCCATGTGCTCGGCGATGTGGCGGAAGTTTCGCCTGCCGACATCGAGGAAGACGACTACTATCAGCCCGGCGACTACATCGGAAAACTCGGTGTGGAGCGGTCTTACGAGAAGCAACTTCGCGGACAGAAAGGCATCCAGATTCTGCTGCGCGACGCGAAAGGTCGTATTCAAGGCCGTTATCAAGAAGGAAAATACGACCAGAAACCCGAACCCGGCAAAAACCTGACGCTGTCCATCGACTTGGAGCTTCAGGCTCTCGCCGAACAACTTTTGGAAGGAAAAATCGGCTCGATTGTCGCCATCGAACCCTCGACGGGCGAGGTGCTTTGCATGGCCAGTTCGCCGTCTTACGACCCGCGCGTCATGGTGGGTCGGCAACGCGGAAAAAAGCACGTCGAATTGCAGCAAAACGCTTGGAAGCCGCTGCTGAACCGCTCGATTATGGGACAATATCCGCCCGGCTCGACCTTCAAGACCACGCAGGCGCTGACCTTCCTGTCTGAAGGCATCATCACAGCCTCGACCGCCTATTCGTGTTATCGCGGATTCGTCTATAAAGGGCTTCGCGTCGGTTGCCACGGCCACGGTTCGCCGCTGCCCTTGGTTCCCGCCATCAGCACGTCGTGCAACGGCTATTTCTGTTGGGGACTTTACCACATGATTGGCAATCGGCAGAAGTACAAAACCGTGCAAGAGGCGATGAACACGTGGCGCGACTACATGGTTTCGATGGGCTTCGGCTACAAACTCGGCATCGACCTTCCGGGCGAGAAGCGCGGTCTGATTCCGAATGCCGACTATTACGACAAGAACTACAAAGGCTCGTGGAACGGCTTGACGATTGTCTCGATTTCAATCGGGCAGGGCGAGGTGAACGCCACGCCGCTGCAAATTGCCAATCTCGCCGCTACCATCGCCAACCGAGGTTATTACTACGTGCCTCACGTGGTGCGGAAGGTACAGGACGAGCCGCTCGACACGACTTTTACGCGCCGACACTACACGAAGGCGCCGCGCAGCGCGTATGAATACGTGGTGGCGGGAATGCGCTCGGCGGTGGTGGGCGGAACGTGCCACTCGGCCAATCGCGGCGATTTCGCCATCTGCGGAAAGACGGGAACGGCTCAGAACCGAGGCCACGACCACTCTGTTTTCATGGGTTTTGCACCGATGGACGAGCCGAAAATCGCCGTGGCGGTCTATGTCGAAAATGGCGGATGGGGCGCTACTTACGGTGTGCCGCTCGGTGCGCTCATTATGGAGAAATACATCAACGGAAAGCTGTCGCCGGCGAGTGAATCGAAGGCTGCGGCGTTCCAAAACAAACGAATTCACTATGGTACGAGAGACAGATAAAAATCCGACGGTGTTGGGGTCGCTCGACTGGCTGACCATCGCAATCTACGTGGCACTGCTCATTTTCGGATGGGTCAGCGTCTGCGGCGCGTCCTATACCTACGGCGAAACCGACATTTTCAGCACTTCGTCGCGCTCGGGAATGCAAATCGTCTGGATTGGCACGAGTCTGGTACTCGGACTCGTCATTCTTCTGCTCGACGACCGCATCTACGACGGAGCCTCGTGGTTCATCTACGGCGTTCTGCTCGTCATTCTGCTTGCCACCATCTTCAATCCCCACGAAATCAAGGGTTCGCGCTCGTGGCTTGTGCTCGGACCGCTGCGAATGCAGCCTGCCGAGTTCGCCAAATTCGCCACTGCGCTTGCCGTCGCGAAATACATGAGCACCTACGGCATCGACATCCGGCAATGGAAGCATTTCGCCGGAGCCTGCGCCATCGTGCTGCTGCCGATGCTGATGATTGTCGCGCAGAAGGAAACCGGTTCGGCACTCGTCTATCTGTCGTTCTTCCTGATGTTCTACCGCGAGGGAATGACCGGCAGCATCCTGTTTACAGCCGTCGCGATGGTCGTCTATTTCGTCGTCGGCATCAAGTACGACGCCGTCCATCTCTGGGCAACGCCCACTTCGCTCGGAAAATTCCTCGTTTTGCTGCTCGTCCACCTGTTTTCCATCGTGATGGTCGGCATCTACTGCGAAAATCGGAAGCGAATCTACGTGCTGATGAGCTACGTTCTCGCCGTCACGATCGGGGCGTTGCTGTTCTCGAAATACGTCATTCCCTTCGACGTAGTTTGGGTTCAACTCATCATCACGGCCATTCTCATCGGCTACCTCGTGTTCCAAGGGCTTCGCACGCGCCTGAAACGCTATTATTTCATAGCCGCTTTCGCCGTCAGTTCCATCGTGCTGTTCTATTCCGCCGACTATATGCTCAACGAAGTCCTGCAAAAGCACCAACGCGTGAGAATCAACGTGCTGCTGGGACTTGAGGAAGACTTCCGAGGTGCAGGCTACAACGTCCACCAGAGCCAGATTGCCATCGGTTCGGGCGGATTGTTGGGCAAAGGTTTCCTCAACGGCACGCAGACCAAGTTGAAATTCGTGCCTGAGCAAGACACCGACTTCATTTTCTGCACCGTCGGCGAAGAAGAAGGATTTTTCGGGGCTGCGGGCGTGCTCGTGCTGTTCCTGATGCTGATTCTCAGGCTCATCCACCTCGCCGAGCGACAACCCTTCAAGTTCGGGCGAATCTACGGCTACTGCGTCATCAGCGTGTTCCTGTTCCACCTCTTCATCAATGTCGGAATGGTGCTCGGACTCACGCCTGTCATCGGTATTCCGCTGCCATTCTTCAGTTATGGAGGCTCCAATCTCTGGGGCTTCACCATCCTGCTTTTCATATTCCTGCGAATCGACGCCGGAAGAAATCTCGTGCGCACGTGAACATTATTATATATAATACAACAAAACAACAAAAAAATGGAAAGACTCTCTAACCGACTGAATCGACTGGCACCATCGGCAACGCTGGCGATGTCGCAGAAAAGTGCCGAAATGAAGGCACAGGGAATCGACGTGATTAACATGAGCGTGGGCGAGCCCGACTTCAACACGCCCGACCACATCAAGGAGGCTGCGAAAAAGGCGGTCGATGACAACTGGTCGCGCTATTCGCCCGTGCCGGGCTATGCCGACTTGCGCGAAGCCATCGTCGCCAAACTGAAAAACGAGAACCATCTCGACTACACGACCGACGAAATCATCGTGTCGAACGGTGCGAAGCAAAGCGTCTGCAACGCGGTGATGGCGCTCGTCGATGACGGCGAGGAAGTCATCATC
>JAFYJH010000115.1 GCA_017538195.1 Prevotella sp. | reverse complement strand
GGTCCGCTGAGCATACCGTCGCGGTCGATGTCGGTGCAGAGAACCTTGCGAATGCCCAATGCATAATAATGTCTGAGGAAAGAAATGATTTCCTGCTGACTATCCTCCATCCATCCGTTGATGCTCAGTTGTCGATTTCGCACATCGGCTCCAAGCACGAATCGGTCGGCGCCGTATGTCGCAATCCAGTTCTCCATCAAATCGGGTTGGGTGACGGCTACAGACCCGACCGTAACCAGACTGGCTCCACACTCGAAGGCCGTGCGGAGGTCGTCGTCGGACTTCACGCCGCCACCGAAATCAACGGTCAGCCGAGTCTGCGCCGTGATGTCGCGCAGCGTCTGCGTGTTCACGATGTGGCGTGCCTTTGCGCCGTCGAGGTCAACGATGTGCAGGCGACTGAAGCCCATCGCTTCAAAATGGCGTGCCACGCTGACGGGATCGTCGGCATAGACGGTCTTTTGCCGGTAGTCGCCTTTCGTCAGGCGCACACACTGTCCGTTGATGATGTCGATGGCCGGAATGAGTTCTATCTTCATATCAATTCAATGTAAGAAAATTTTTCAATATCTGTTCGCCCACGTCGCCGCTCTTTTCGGGGTGGAATTGTGTGGCGTAGAAGTTCTCGCGATGCAGGGCCGCACTATAGTTGAGAATGTGGTGGCTCTCGGCTATCGTGTCCTCGCAAATCGGGCAATAATAGCTGTGGACGAAGTAAACGTAATCATCATCGGCGAGTCCGTTGAACAGCGGAGATCTCAGGTTCTTGATGGCGTTCCATCCCATCACGGGCACCTTGTCCTCGTGGCGTTCGGGTTGGAATCGTTTGACATCAGTACGGAAAATTCCCATACATTCGGTATCGCCCTCTTCGGAATGGCGACAAAGCAGTTGCTGACCAATACAGATGCCCAACACAGGCTGACGAAGGGAACTAATCACCTCCACCAATCCGTGTTCACGCAGATAGGCCATTGCCGTCGAAGCCTCACCCTGACCGGGGAAAATCACGCGGTCGGCCTGGCGCAGAATGTCGGCGTCGTCGGTGTAAATCGGGTCGATGCCGAGTCTTCGGACGGCATTGATGACCGACCGAATATTACCTGCATTATATTTGACGATGGCTACTTTCATAATTTCTTTAGTGCTTCGATGAGAGCAGAATTTTCGTTTTTAGTTCCGATGGTGATGCGAAGACAATTCTGGCAAAGTTGCACGCGCGTCCTGTTGCGCACGATGATGCCCTGCGCTACCAAATCGTCGTAGATGGCCTGCGCGTCGGTCACGCGAACCAAGAAGAAATTCGCGTCGGTCGGATAGACCTCTTCGCAGCAAGGCAACTGGGCGAAAGCAGTCATCACCGCAGCGCGTTCTTCTAACAAAATTTTCACCCATTTTTCCACATCAGAAATGTTAGAAATGGCTTCCAGAGCGTGTCGCTGTGTCAGAAGATTTACGTTGTAAGGATATTTCACCTTGTTGAATATCTGGACGATTTCAGGATGGGCAAAAGCCATACCAAGACGAATCGCAGCACAGCCCCAAGCCTTGCTAAACGTGTTGAGGATGATGAGGTTGTCGTATCGGGAAAGTTCCTTCCGCATCGACTCCTGACGGGCAAAATCCTCGTAGGCTTCATCAATGATGACGAATCCGTCGAATTTTTCTATCACGGCCAACATCTCGTCGCGGTTCATACTGTTGCCCGTCGGGTTGTTGGGACTGCAAATCCAGATGATTTTCGTGTTCTCGTCGCAGGCTTCCAACAGTTTTTCGGCTGACAGTTGAAAATGCTCGTCGAGCAGCACGCGCCGATATTCCACATCGTTGATGTCGGCACAAACCTGATACATTCCGTAAGTTGGCTCGATGGCCACCACATTGTCGATGCCCGGTCGCGTAAAACAGCGATAGGCAAGGTCGATGGCTTCGTCGCTGCCATTGCCGAGGAAAATACATTCCGCCGGAATGTCTTTGATACGCGCAATTTCGTCCTTCAGTTCGCGTTGCAGCGGGTCGGGATAGCGGTTGTAGGGTTGGTTGTAGGGATTCTCATTGGCATCGAGAAACACCTCCGCATCCTTGCCGCTATATTCGTTGCGAGCACTGCTGTATGGCGCGAGATTCCAGATATTGGGTCTGACGAGTTGTTCTAATGGCTTCATTGGATATGGAATTAGTTGTTAAGACTCTGAATTCGCACGCTCATAGCCTGCTTGTGGGCGTCGAGTTGCTCGGCTTCGGCCATCAGTTCCACAGCGTGGCCTATCGACCGCACGCCTTGTTCAGAGAGGTGCTGAAACGTAATTTTCCGACAAAAACTATCGAGATTGACGCCCGAATAGGCGGTTGCATAGCCGTGAGTGGGCAGTGTGTGGTTGGTGCCGCTGGCATAGTCGCCGGCACTCTCGCAGGCGTATGGCCCTAAGAAAACACTTCCGGCGTTCACCACTTGCTCTGCCAATGCTTCATAATCGTTGGTTTGTAGAATAAGATGTTCGGGAGCGTAGCGATTGGCTAAATCAATGGCCTCCGCAGTTGTTTTGACTAAGACGAAATGGCTGTTGTCGAGTGATTTTCGAGCAAATTCCTGACGCGGAAGTTGCTGTAATTGAAGGTCGATTTCCGCCTGCACCTTGTCGAGCATTTGCTCCGATGTCGTGATGAAAAACACCTGCGAATCGCTGCCGTGCTCAGCCTGCGACAGCAGGTCGGCTGCCACGAACACGGGATTGGCTTGGTCGTCGGCGATGACGCACACTTCCGACGGTCCGGCAGGCATATCAATGGCAACATCTTCGAGGCTTACCTGCTGTTTGGCGGCCATCACGAAGCGGTTTCCCGGACCAAAAATCTTATAGACTTTCGGAATCGACTCCGTACCATAGGCCATCGCGCCAATGGCTTGAACGCCGCCAGCCTTGAAGATTCGACTCACGCCGGCGATTCGAGCCGCCACGAGAATGGCAGGATGAACATTTCCCTCGCGATTTGGCGGCGTACAGAGCACGATTTCCCTGCATCCGGCGATTCGGGCAGGCGTGGCGAGCATCAAAACGGTGCTGAACAGCGGAGCCGTGCCGCCGGGGATATAGAGTCCGACTTTCTCGATGGCTACGCTCTTCTGCCAACACGTCACGCCGGGCGCGGTTTCCACCGGATGACCATCGAACAACTGACTTTCGTGAAAACGCCGTATGTTCTCGTGTGCCAGACCGATGGCCGCCCGAAGTTCTGGCGAAACCTGCTGTTCGGCTTCCAACATTTCCGCTTCGCTGACAACCAACGAAGAAAGCCGCACGTGGTCGAATTTCTCCTCAAAATCGAGGACCGCACGGTCGCCCTCTGCCTTCACGCGCCGCAACACTTCGCTGACGGTCGTTTGCAACTCACTGAGGTTCACCTCAGGGCGTTCTGTTAATCTGCGCAGTTGCTCGTCGTTCGGATTTTTGACAACATTCATAATCTTCGGATTTCTTCAAAGAATCATTTTCTCGATGGGCGTCACGAGGATGCCTTGTGCGCCCAGTTCCTTCAGTTTGCCGACAATCTCCCAAAGTCGTTGGTCGTCGAGAACGGTATGAACAGAGCACCATTCCTCATCGGCCAAGGGGATGATGGTCGGACTTTTCAGGCCAGGCAGCAGACGGAGCATCGCATCCAGTTGCTGACGCGGAACATTCATACGCACGTATTTCTTGTCCTCGGCTTGTCGCACGGCTTCAAAACGAAACAGCAGTTGGTCAAGCACTTGCCGTTTTTCGTCGCTGAGTTCGCGCTTGGCGATGAGCACAGCCTCGCTTTCCATCACCACTTCAACTTCTTTCAAATTATTGCTCACGAGCGTGGAACCGCTGCTGACAATGTCGAAGATGGCATCGGCCAGACCGATGCTCGGCGAGATTTCGACGCTGCCGCCGATGCGATGGATATGCGCCTTGATGCCCTGTTCGTCGAGGTATTTTTTCAGAATTTCAGGGTACGAAGTGGCGATGGTCTTGCCTTCAAACCAATGGTTGTCGTCGTAGGGCGTTTCTTTCGGAATCGCCAGCGACAAGCGGCAACGGCTGAAGCCCAAGCGCATAGCAATGTCCACTTCCGCTTGCTGTTCTGCCAATTCGTTTTCGCCCACGATGCCAATGTCGGCAGTACCGTTGGCCACGCTCGACGGAATGTCGTCGTCGCGCAGATACAGCACTTCGATGGGAAAATTTCTACTCTTGATGAGCAATGTTCGTTTGACTGCTCCTAACTTGATGTCGGCCTCAGCGAGCAATTCCATCGTCTGCTCGTGCAGTCGGCCTTTCGATTGTATTGCGATTCTAATCATAATTTTACAAAGTTCCTTTCGTCGAGGGAAGTTCATAGTGAAAAATATCGCGGCGCACAGCCATTTTCAGACTGCGGGCCAACGCCTTGAAAATTCCTTCAATTTTATGATGTTCGTTTTGTCCTTCGGCCTTGATGTAGAGATTCATACGCGCACTGTCGCTCAAACTCTTGAAGAAGTGCAGGAACATCTCCGTAGGCATGTCACCGATGCGTTCCCTGCTAAATTCAACATCCCAAACCAACCACGGACGACCGCCGAAGTCGAGGGCGACCGTAGTCAGACAATCGTCCATCGGCAGCGTGAAGCCGTATCGCTCAATGCCGCGCTTGTCGCCCAAAGCCTTCAGCAGACATTCGCCCAACGCCAGTGCCGTGTCCTCGATGGTGTGGTGTTCATCCACGTGCAAATCGCCTTTGGCGTGGATGGTGAGGTCGATACCGCCGTGACGGCCAATCTGTTCGAGCATGTGGTCGAAAAATCCAAGTCCCGTCTGAATGTCGCAATGGCCTGCGCCGTCGAGTCCAACGCTCACGTAGATGTCGGTTTCCTTCGTCGTGCGGCGAACTTCCGCCGTGCGTTCGCCTGCAAAAATCAGTTCGGCGATGCGATCCCAAGTCAGACCGTTTTGTCCTAAAATCAGTGCGCGACAACCCATGTTGCGGGCCAGTTGCGCGTCGGTTTCGCGGTCGCCGATGACATAACTTTCCGCCATGTTGTATTCCGGGTTCGTCATGTATTTCTCCACCATGCCTGTGCCCGGCTTTCGCGTCGGCGCGTTGTCTTCGGGGAAGTGTCGGTCGATGAGTTGCTCGCTGAACACGATGCCCTCACTTTCCAGCGTCTGGATGACAAAATTATGCACGGGCCAGAAGGTTTCTTCTGGAAACGACGCCGTACCCAGTCCGTCCTGATTGCTCACCATCACCAGTTCGAAATCGGTATGCTGACACAAAAAGGACAGGCTTCGGAATACTCCCTTGCAAAATCGCAGTTTTGCAAAGTCGTCAATCTGCTCGTCGGCAGGCTCTTCAATGAGAGTGCCGTCACGATCAATAAATAAAACTTTTTTCACGACAGTTTTGTTGCATTATCCTGTTTCAACTTGCAAAATTACATTTTTTTTGCCTCTTGACCAAAAGATTTAAGAAAAAATGAGCGTTTTTGTAACATCAATCAACAAAAATGCGTAATTTTGCAACATCAAATCAACAAAAAGCGAAAAAATATGAAGAAAATCAGGGCTGCCGTCGTTGGTTACGGCAACATCGGACGTTTTACCGTGGAGGCTCTCGAAGCCGCCGAAGATTTTGAGATTGCGGGCATCGTGCGCCGCAACGGAAGTGACAACAAACCGCTGGAACTCACGCCGTATGAGGTGGTGAAGGACATTCGCGAACTGAAGGACGTCGATGTGGCGATTCTGGCTGCGCCGACGCGCTCGTGCGAGGAATTTGCGCGTCAGATTCTGCCGTTGGGCATCAATACGGTCGATTCCTTCGACATCCACACCGACATTCGCGGCTATCGCGAGCGGCTGATGGAAATCAACAAACAGACGAGCACGGTCAGCGTGATTGCCGCAGGCTGGGATCCGGGTTCCGACAGCGTCGTCCGTACGCTGATGCAGAGCCTTGCGCCAAAAGGATTGAGTTACACGAATTTCGGTCCGGGAATGTCGATGGGCCACAGCGTTTGCGTGCGCTCGAAAGAGGGCGTGAAAAATGCGCTGTCGGTGACGATTCCGCTCGGCGAGGGCATCCATCGGCGGATGGTTTATGTCGAATTGGAAGACGGTGCTCGTTTGGAAGATGTTACCGCTGCGATCAAGGCCGATCCCTACTTCGCTCACGATGAAACCCACGTTTTCGCCGTCGCCTCGGTCGATGATGTGCGCGATATGGGACACGGTGTAAACCTCGTGCGCAAGGGCGTTTCGGGCAAGACGCAGAACCAGCGCTTCGAGTTCAATATGCAAATCAACAACCCCGCGCTGACGGCTCAGGTGCTCGTCAATGTCGCCCGCGCCTCACTGCGCCAACAGCCCGGTTGCTACACGATGGTGGAAATTCCCGTCATCGACCTGCTTCCCGG
Source organism: Prevotella sp. (assembly GCA_017538195.1). Classification (GTDB taxonomy): domain Bacteria; phylum Bacteroidota; class Bacteroidia; order Bacteroidales; family Bacteroidaceae; genus Prevotella. The sequence goes on along the minus strand of JAFYJH010000115.1, from coordinate 1,686 downwards.
CGACCGCGCCGAATTGATTGAGCATTTGGTGTAATTTTTGCAAAAAATCGGGCATTTCACGCCCCGAAATCGCCTTTCAGTGTGCGTTTGAGCCGTCGGATAGCTTTGGCGTAGAACGAATTGGTATGCGCGTAATACTTCTCGAAAGCATTTCGCGCATCCTCGTTTTCTTCGACGGGCTGAATTTTCACGACCGGAAGCGGCTTTGTCCACAGATTCGAGGCGTAAAGTCCGCCATTGCCGCAGTTTGTGCCGCTGCCGTCGAAGCCCTCGTTCTGCACAAGCGACCGCCCCACGTTCAGCGAAAGAATATCGGCCAAAAACAGCGATGCATTCCACCGAATCGCCCAAGAATTGTTCTTGCCCTCGACTTGTCGGCGCAACATCCGCGTAAAACCGTATTTTCCGTTGAAATCGAAGCGACGAGTCAGTTTCCGACGCTTCAGTTCGTCGAGCAACTGCCGTCCGTCGGGGTTGAAATGCCGCCAAGCGCGTCGCCACGTCGCCCAACCCCAACTGCCCGTCCATTTGATCAGAAAAGTGTCGGGAAGCGTCGGATTTTGCGTGAAGTCGCAAGCCTGTATGTGCCCCACCCTGTCCTCGTTCTTATAGGTTTCGAGCGCATCGTTCATAAATTGCAGAAAATACGGCGCGAGTACGAGGTCGTCCTCCAAAACGATAACGCGGTCGTAGTGTTCCAGCGTCTGCGTCACGCCGTCGATGATGCTCCGCGCCAAGCCCCAGTTATCCGTGCGCTCAACGATGTGAACGGCCTTGAAACCCTCGATGGAACGCACGAAACGCCGTACCTCTGAAACCTCGCTTTTAGAAGCCTCATCCTTGGCGGCGTCCGAGAATACAAACAACTCGCTTTCGCCTGCCAAATCATTGGCAAGCAACGACGCCACACCTCGCCGCACGTGCTCGGGACGGTTATATACGAAAAGAAGTATCGGGGCTAAATTCATAATTCTGGAAACAAAAGTGAATAAAAGTTTTTGACAAAATGCGGCCAATCATGATGATTCAAAAATTGTTCGTAGCTATCAAAAGAAACTGGTTCGTCGCCATGTTCTTTCAAAATAGACGGCAAATCGTCAAACGTGTCAAAAGTATAGACTCGCAACTGTTGATTCTGCGCATAATCTTTAAAAGAACCAACATTCGGACCGATGACTTTTGCACCGAAAGACAGAGAATCCATCAATATGCCAGAACTGAGGATGGTGTCGGAGTGATAGGGTGCCAAAACAAAACGCGATTGGTCGGTGAGTTCCCTGATTTCGTCGAAAGAAAGACTTTCCGCTTTGAACATGACATGGTTTTTATCGGCCAAAATTCTGATGGAATTTCTCAGTTGTGAGTCCGAACAATTTCCAACGATGCAACAAGACGGATTGAATTCGACCTGTTGATTGAGATATTCGAGAAATTCCTTTACACCTTTGTAGGGCGTGATGGCTCCCCAAATGATGAAATCGTATTTTTTTTCGGCAATCTTTCCGCTCAACCGATTCTTGGTCGGATGATGCAAAAAGTGAGCCTTACCCGATGCGTAAGGATATTGCTTCTGCACGATTTCAAGACCTTCTTCAGCGTGTGTAACAATCAGGTTCGCCATTTTTGCGATATACTTTCCCATCCATTTTTTCAGTTGAGCGCTGCCTGATTCGTGCGATTTCTTAT
>JAFYJH010000114.1 GCA_017538195.1 Prevotella sp. | reverse complement strand
GCCGCGAGATGAGGGCTCATTCGAGGGTCGTGCCAGACGAGCACGTCGATAGGGTGCAGGTGTATAGGCGGCGACGTCACAGCCGAGCACTACTAATTGCCCGAAGCTTCTTGCATCAATGGTTCTTTTCTTCTGTCTTTCCCTCTGTCGCGCGTGTCAACAATACATTGCGGGTGTCTATTGCGGCGGTGTCCCACCTCTTCCCATTCCGAACAGAGCAGTTAAGCCCGCCTGCGCCGATGGTACTGCGCCACAATGCGGGAGAGTAGGTGGATGCCCCTTTTTTACAACGGGATGAGCAGCCAAAGGGCTGCTCATTTTCGTTTTGATTGAAAAAAATGAATTAAAAATTTGTTTCGTTTGCGAAACTCATTTATTTTTTGTAAGTTTGCAGACGAATTTTTCAAGTAGGATTTTCATGGCAATATTGGAGTTTGCAAGGCGGTGTGTGGCGTGGCTGCGGCGATGCGGCCATAGTCGCGGTTTTGGCATTCAGTCGCCCACGGCTTATCATTTCGTGACCGATGTGCTGTGCCAGCGACTGCCTTATCACGCCTATGAGGATCTTTCCAAAAGATTTCCCAAACTTCGGGGAAGAAGGCTGAAATTCTGTCGATTGTTGTTTCGCTTGGCCAATTATCAGCAGGCAGAACGGACATTCGTCGCTTCGTGTTTCTCGGAAGAAAATCTTGCGTTTTTGATAGAAGGCAATCGCCGTTCGGAGTTGGTTTCCAATCCGGCGAGTTGTCGTTTGGTTGTTGCTTCTGCCATGAAAAATCAGAATTTGTCGAGCATCGTTGAATCGTTTCCAGACGACGCAATCCTTGTCTTGACAGACATCTGTTTTCATGGAAAAGAAGCCGATTTTTGGCAATCGGTCAAGGCTTTGAAACGAGTGGTAATGACCTTCGACTGCTACGACTGCGGCGTGGCGATTTTTGGCGAAACGGCCTATCAACAGCACTATTTCGTCAATCTATAAGGAGAAATAACACTTTTTAGTATTATGGGGCAATATTTAATGGAAAAATTTCTTGCAAATAGAAAATTATTTATTACTTTTGCGCCCTAATTCAGAAAATAACCACAAAAAACGAATAAAACTATGTATTGGACACTTGAACTGGCCTCGAAGCTCGAAGACGCTCCCTGGCCTGCAACCAAAGACGAACTGATCGATTACGCCATCCGCTCGGGTGCCCCGCTCGAGGTGCTCGAAAACCTTCAGGAAATCGAGGACGAGGGCGATGTTTACGATAGTATCGAAGATATCTGGCCCGACTATCCGACGAAAGAAGATTTTTTGTTCAACGAGGATGAATATTGATTGAAAATCTGACTGTTCCGGCATTGAAGATGTCGGAACAGTTGAATATTCTATGGATTTTTATGCGAATTTTTATACACAAAATAATCAATTAGAGTAAGAAAATTCGTTGTGTGCGACAACAATTCTTGATTTATGTCAAGAAAATGCGCATTTTTGCATAAAATTTTGGCGAAATGTTGCGGGGGTCTGAAAATCGCCGTACCTTTGCATCGTCAAAAGGTTAATAGATTGTTTAGGTTAGTAGTAATAGATTTAGGTTTTTAGTTATTAGTTATTAGGTTTAAGGTAAAAGATTGTTTAACAGATGACAATGGGAGCCGTGAGGCCATACTGTTGGAAGGAAAGAAGTTAAACACAGAATTAGTGCCGTGGCTCGGGGTGAGTCGCGGCACTAATCGTTTTTCGGGACTTTGATTTGAGGCAATCCATCTATTTGAGGCAATTCACCTATTCGAGGCAATTCACCATCAAATCCGTCTTTCCGTCGGCAATCAGTTTCAAGACGAGTTCGCCGAAGAGCGTATTCTGCCACGCAAACCACGCCCGCGTATATTTGTCGGCATCTTCCACGTTGAACGACTCGTGGATGAAGCCCGTGTTGGAATCCGTCGTGAGCAACTGCCGCATACAGGCGCGGATTTCATCGTCGTTTTGCGCCGTAAACGCCTTCATCATAATCGACATCGGCCAAGCGTAGCCGTAGCCGATATGCGGACCGCCGATGCCCTCGCCAGCCTTGCCTCGGAAGAAATAAGGATTGTCGTCGCTCCAGACGAAACGGCGCGTGTTCAGGTAAATCGGGTCGTCCATCGGCACGTCGCCGAGGTAGCCCATCGCCAAGAGCGACGGCACGTTGGCATCGTCCATCAGCAGTTGATTGCCGAAGCCATCGACCTCGAAAGCGTAAATCGGCCCGTATTTCGGATGTTGGTTCACGGCGTATTTTTTCAAGGCAGCCTCCACCTCGTCGGCCAAGGCAGTACATTCCGTCGCGAGGTCGTTGCGGAAATTCACTTTTTGAAGAATTTCAGCCGCCTTGCGCAGACTCGAAACCGCCATAAAATTCGACGGAACGAGGAACAGAAAGGTCGTCGCGTCGTCGCTCGGACGGAACACCGACGCAATCAGTCCGACAGGCTTCACGGGATTGCCCCAACCGTCGTTCTGCGTCGTGTCCGAGGCGCGTTCCGTGCGGCGTTGGAAGCGATACGGACCGAGATTTCCATCCTTGCGCTGCTGTTCGCGGAAGGTCGTCAGAATGTTGTGAATCGTCTCAATCCAAAGTTCGTCGAAAATCGAGGCGTCGCCCGTCACGAGCCAATACTGATAGGCCAATCGCAGCGGATAGCAGAGCGAGTCGATTTCGTATTTCCGCTCGTGCAGAAACGGCTTCATCGCCGTCAAATCCTTCATCCACTCGCCGTTGGGATTCGGTTCGAGGTTGAACGCATTGGCGTAGGGGTCGAGGCAAATGCAGCGGAACTGCCGCAGAATCGTACCGCGCACCATCTTCTTCAACTTCGGGTCTTGGTTCACGAATTGCACATACGGCCACACCTGTGCGCCCGAGTCGCGCAGCCACATCGCGTGGATGTCGCCCGTATAGACAAACGTGTCGTCGTCGCCCGAAGCGTTGGAGTAGTGAACCGTCGTTTCGAGCGTGTTCGGGAAGCAGTTGCCGAACATCCACGCCAGTTTCGGGTTGTCTTTCAGCAACTTTTGCACCTCCTTGATTTTCTTGTCGATGACCTCCGAGCGGAACAGCCGATCCTTTTCTGCAGGTCGTCGCGAGACGAAAGTAGAACTCTTCTCGCCGATTCGCTTGATGTAGTCTTTTCCGTACTCCGCCTGCGCGTTCACCGATAAAGGTAAAAAAGTAAAAAGGCAAAATGGCAAAACCGTCAGCACCTTTTTCATTGTTTTTGTCGTTTTCATTTTGTTTGATTTTTTATAGTTTGATTATTCTGACTGCAAATTTACGAAAAAAGTCTTGAATCATCGCTAAATTGAAGCAAAAACATTTTCAAGGTGTTTTTGAAATCAAAATTTCGCAAAGATTTCGAAAGTTCAGTAATTTGATGTCGGCAACGGTGTTTTCGAGGTTTCCTGCATAAACAACGGCCTTTTTCCCGATGGGTTCTTTGATAAAAGCGTCCAATTTGACGATAGTTTTTTCAAAATCGGGCGTGTAGGTCATCGCCGACTTGATTTCAATGGCGTTCACCTTTCCGTTTTCGAGCGTGAGCAAGTCGATTTCGTTCTGGTTGGAATCGCGATAGAAATAGAGATTGCTCTTTTTCCCCTGATTAAATCGTGATTTCAGGGCTTCCGTGACAATCAGGTTTTCGAAAAGCCGCCCTTTCATCTTGTCGTGAGCCAGTTGCGTGGGCGACTCGATGTCCAACAGGTAACAGGCCAGTCCCGTGTCGCAGAAATAGAGTTTGGGCGACTTGATGAGCCGTTTGTTGGTGTTGCCAGAGTAGGGATGGAGCAGGGTTACGACATACGACGCTTCGAGGATGGAAAGCCACGCCGTGATGGTGTTCGTAGCCACGCCAACCTCGTTTGCCAGTTCCGATGCGTTGAAAATGCTGCCGATTCGACCTGCGCAAAGGCGAAGAAACGTGTTGAACTGCATCATGTTTTTAACGTTGGTCAGTTCGCGGACATCCCTTTCGAGATAGGTTCTGACATACGACGGATAATAGAATTTCGCGATGTTTTTTCCAGAACAGACGGCAGGATAGAGGCCGTTGAAGAGAATTTCGTCGAGGCTTTTTTCGCGATAAGGCTCAAGGCTCTCCGCAAGCGACATCGGCAGCAAGTCGAACATTCCGACGCGCCCTGCCAACGACTGGGAAATGCTGTTGATGAGCGTGAAATTGGAACTTCCCGAGAGGATGAATTTCCTGTTCGGGTTTTCATCGACGATTCCCTGAATGTAGGAAAGCAATTCGGGCAATTTCTGGACTTCGTCGAGAATCAGACCGCTTTCCGTCTGCGACAAAAAAGCAATAGGGTCTTTTTGGGCAAAACTTCTGACATCGAGATCTTCCAACGAAAATCGGTCATAGTCAGGGAACAAATGCGTTACGAGTGTGCTTTTTCCCGACTGTCTGGGGCCAGTCACGCAAATCACGGGAAAATACTTCGATGCTTCGAGAATCGTCGCTGAAATGTCCCGATTGATGTAATTGAATGTGCTCATTTTTATGTAAATCTGAAATTCAATTGCAAAATTACATAATTTTTATGGTTTGTGCAAATATAATTCGATTTTTTTGAACCGTCGTCGAAAAATAAGCAAATAAAATGGATTGTCTATTTCTTATTTCCGACCGAAAACATACATAAAAATATCTGAATCAAAGATTTTTTACAGAAAATAGTTGGATTTTCAAAAAATGTTGTATCTTTGCATCGTGTTTCGAAAGGGACACGATGATTTATTGAAAAAACGAAGCGTTATGCTCGACTTGCGAATAGAAACGTGAGAAACTTCTGTTGTAATGCAAGAACAGTAATGACGGTTCGCGCGTATAGCGTGGGCTGATTGCTGCATCTACATTACAAAGGTAATTCTCACGACCTCTATTCGAAGAAGTGGTATATCAGTGCCACGCTTCCTAACATTTAAATGCCAAGAAGGTACTGTGAGGCAGATTTATTAGTATGAACTTTAGACCAGAATTTACAGAATCTTATGAGGTTCATGTTAAAACTAAAACGTTTGACAGATGTTTGAAAATTGATGCCTCTTCATCTGAACTATTACAAAACGAAGACAAGTTATCATTTCTCAAAAAGTCTGCTATTTTAGAATTAAAGAAATTGGATGTAGAAATCGACATGATTGATTTGACGGATTTTTCATTTAAAAAAATTGAACCATGAAGAAATTTTTTTCACTTATAATATGTCTGTTATTGTCCGGCATTCTAAATGCTCAGGAGCGAATCAAAATGGAAAAATCTGGTGGTATTTACAAAATACCATGCGAAGTTAACGGACTTAGGATGAAGTTCTATTTCGACACAGGTGCTTCTTTGGTGAGTATTTCATTAAAGGAGGCTATGTTTATGTTGGAAAACGGGTATCTTTCAAAGTCGGACATCATAGGTACAGGAAAATCATCTATTGCTGACGGATCTATTGTAGAAAACACTATAATAAACCTCCGCGAAATGAAAATTGGCAGCAAAAAGCTTCAAAATGTCAGAGCATCGGTTTCTAATTCACTGATGGCACCTATTCTCTTAGGACAATCTGCATTAAAAAGGCTTGGGGAATATAAAGTTCAAGATGATTTTTTAATCTTAACCGCCCCACAAAAAACTGCAATAGATGTTGATGCGGTTAGGGAAAAAGCATATAATTCCTATAAAGACGGGATTTCTTTGGTAGCTGAAAGTGAATATGAAAAGCTTGAACAAACAGGTTATGCCACGTCTATGGATTTGTTAAGATATGGCACTTGCTGCCTTGAGACGGGAAATGCTGAGAAAGCTATAAGGATACTATCTGAGACAAAGGATGTAGAGTTGTCAGATTCAGCGAGACTACAGAAATATCAGGTTATAGCTTCTGCATATGGAACTATCGGAAACGAATACTATTGTAAATTACATGATCAAAATGCATATCTGATATTTAAAGACAAGAAGGAATCCTTTGCTGGAAGAACAGCACTGTTAAGATACTATTTTGACAATAAAGAATTCCTAAAAGCTCGAGATTTATGTAATGGATTACTTAATGAATATATAGGAAATTCTTACGACAATTTATCTGGTTATTATGGAGGCAAAGATGAACTATTAGATTATATGATTGCTTTTAAGTATCAGATTTTATCATTATTGGCCTATGAAAGTCAAAATTTTGATTATTACCAAACTACGTTAAAGAATATAATCGAATTATCAAAGAAGAACAATAAATCTGCAAAAGAACTAGTCGAAGGCATGAGAATACGCGAAGTTTTTCACCCATGCACATATTGTAGTGGTACTGGCAGATGTACATTGTGTGAAGGTTCTGGAAAAAAGTCGTACGGAACCTGTATATCTTGTGATGGAACTGGTTCTTGTCGTTACTGTTTTGGGAAAAGAGGTATTAATGTTGTTGAGCATTATTAATTATTGAATTAAGTATTCGTATATCTGAGATAGTTGGATGTGAAAAGGAAAAGTATGCCTTGACCAACTAAATCAGCATCTGACTCCCCGTTAAATTAAAATAGTGATTTTATAGTGCAAATCGGGAAGCCAACACTCAAAAATCTGCGTGGTTTCCCGATTTTGTTTTTTCCAAAATTAAAATTTACAATACAGCCCCTGTGTATAACTGCTCGACGGGAAAAATCAAGTCCCAGTTTTTGCCCCAGACAATGTTGCCGTTTTCGATGGTGAAACGGCTGAATTTTTGAGGATTCAAATACTTGTTGTACTGCGGATGCGGATGGCGACGGATGAAATCGCCTATATCCACCGTCTGCACGGTGTTGTCGCTGAACGTCAGGCTGACGGTCAAATTGCCTGCGTTTTCGGCTTTGATGACAAAAATTCTATCCATATCGTTTCCTCCTTATAGTTTTTTCTTGATGTTCGTACTGCGGACGCTCTGCTTCAAAACGAAGAATTTTACCCATTTGTCGATGATATTTTTGTGATATTTTCGAATGAAAGCTTCAGCCGTGCGCTTGTCCTTTTCAGACAACGGCTCGGCTCCCTTCTTCTCACGGATTTGGATTTCGACCAATTCACCGTTCATCATAACGAGGTCGAAGATACTTTCCTTTCCTCCGTGAAGCACATGAACGTGTATCGGTTCGTGCTCGTTAGAGTAGAAATAGAAAATGAAACCGAAATATTCAAAAATCTTTGGCATATCATTAATGGTTTATTGTTTTCGCTTGCAAAAATACGGAATCTTTCTAAAACATAGGCAACTTTTGATAAAAATCTTTCTAAAACATAGGCAACTTTTGGCAAAAATCTTTCTAAAACATAGGCAACTTTTGGCAAAAATCTTTCTAAAACATAGGCAACATTCTTACGGCCTATCCTTCTTTTTCGTGCCGAAATCGCTGGGTTGCGACCCCATCACGAGTTCGAGGGTGCCACCGCGACGGATGTCGTCGAAGAAAATGTAGGACTTCGTGTAGGGCTTGCCGTTGAGCAGGGCGCGTTGCACGTAGATGTTTTCCGCGCTGTTGTTCGTGGCCTTGACGGTGAAGGTTTTGCCGTTGCCGACGCTGATTTCCGCCTCGTCGATGACGGGCGAGCCGATGATGTATTTGCCGCCGGCAGGTTCGACTTGGTAGAGTCCCATCGCGGAGAGGATGTACCACGCCGACATCTGTCCGACATCTTCGTTGCCCGAAAGACCGTCGAAGTCGTTGAAATACATCTCGTGCATCGTTTGGCGCAGCAGTTTCGCGCCTTTCCACGGATGTCCGACGTAGTTGTAGAGATAGAGAATGTGATGCGACGGCTCGTTGCCGTGGGCGTACTGACCGATGAGGCCGCTGATGTCGGGTGAGGCTTCTTTGCCGAGGTCGCCTTCGACGATGAAGAGCGAGTCGAGTTTCTCGGTGAATTTTTGTTCGCTGCCGAACATTTTTACAAGTCCGTGAACATCGTGGGGAACGAGCCAAGTGTATTGCCAAGCGTTGCCTTCCGTGAAATCGTCGGCACGATGCGACGAGCTGAACGGATTGAACGGTGTGCGACGCTCACCCTTCGACGACAAGCCTTTCAAGAAGCCGTCCGACGGGTCGAAATGCTTCTGATAGAGTTTGCTTCGCTGTGTAAAATATTGATAGTCAGCCTTTTTACCGAGTTTTTTCGCCACTTGCGCCACGCACCAGTCAGCCAAGGCATATTCGAGTCCCTTCGCCACGGTTTCGTTGGCTCCTTCGAGGTCGAAAGGCAGATAACCGTATTGTTTCAGGTCTTTCAAACCGCGCTCGTCGAGCATTGCCGACATTTTCATCGCCTCGTAAGCCTTTTCAAAATCCGACTTTTTGACAAAATCTTTCAAAACGAGATCCGCCAACACGGGAATGCCCGGATTTCCCACCATACAATCGGTTTCGTTGCCCATCAGATGCCAGACGGGAAGTTTTCCCTGTTCTTGGAAAATATGCAGGAAAGTCTGCGCGATGTCGGCCTGTTTTTCGGGATGAATCAGCGTTTGCAGCGGATGCGCGGCGCGATAGGTGTCCCAGAGCGACAGCGTCGTGTAATTCGTGAAGTTGCCCTTGTGGATTTTGCCGTCGGCACCGCGATATTCGCCGTTCACATCGTTGAACACCGAGGGCGCAATCATCGAGTGGTAGAGGGCGGTGTAGAAGATGGTTTGGAGGTCAGCAGACCCACCCCCAGCCCCTCCCAACGGGAGGGGAGTCTTGATTTTGATTTTTGAAAGTTCATCGTTCCAAGCCTTTCGAGCCGCTGCGACGGTCGCCGAAAACTCCCAATCGGGCAGTTCCGCCTGCAAATTCAGCTTCGCATTTTCGACGCTCACCGCCGACAACGCCACTTTCACGAGCAGCGGTTCGCGGATGTCCTTGACGGTCAAAATTCCCGTCGTGTCGCCATCGACTTTCGCCAATTCGACAGGTCGCGAGAACTCCGCCACGAAAAAACTTTTCTGCTGCTTCGCCCAGCCTTTGCTGAAACGATGGCCGCTCACGACCGTCTGCGATTCCTGCGTCATTTGGCAGTCGCTGACATGGTCCCAACCGATGCCTTGCCGCAAATCGAGCATCACGAAAGCCTCCGACTGGTCGCCGCCAAACGTGTAGCGATGCATTCCCACGCGCTTCGTCGCCGTCAGTTCGACGAGTACGTTGGGTTCGCCCAATTTCACGGCGTAATAGCCCGGACTGACCGTCTCGGCGGCGTGGCTGAACGGCAATTGCGGACGCTGGAATTGCTTCTGGCAGCACGTTTTCGGAATCGGCAGCAGCGCAATGTCGCCGAGGTCGCCGATGCCCGTGCCGCTCAGGTGCTGATGGCCGAAACCGATAATCACCGAGTCGGAATGATGATAGCCAGAGCACCAGTCCCAACCGCGAGTCGGCTGCGTCGGACCGAGTTGCACGTAGCCAAAGGGCACATTCGCACCGAGAAAAACGTGGCCGTGACCGCCCGTGCCGATGCGCGGATTGACAAACTTCGTGAAATCGTCGCCTTCGGAAAAGGCTGCAATGCCCGTCAGCAGGGCGATTGTCGTCAGAAAAAATCGTTTCATATCGTTCAAATTGTTAGGTTGTTTTTTGTCGTTTTCGTTGAAATTTGGCTCAAAGTTACGATTTCGCCCCGAAAAATCCAAATTTTATTCGCATTTTTTTCGTGATTGTCCGTCATTTGCAGTAACTTTGTGGCTGAAAATTGACGAAAAAGGATGATTGACCGACAAACCGTAGAAAAAATCAAGGACGCAGCCGACATTGTCGAGGTGGTTTCCGAGTTTGTGACGCTGAGGAAAAGCGGTGCGAACTACAAGGGTTTGTGCCCGTTCCACAACGAGAAAACGCCGTCGTTTATGGTGTCGCCAGCGCGTGGAACCTGCCATTGCTTCGGCTGTGGAAAGGGCGGAAATCCCGTTTCCTTCCTGATGGAACACGAGCAGATGACCTATCCCGAAGCCTTGCGATGGCTGGCGAACAAATACCACATCGAAGTGGTCGAGCGCGAGTTGAGCGACGCGGAAAAAGAGGAGCAAAGCACGCGCGAGGCGATGTTCATCGTGAACGAATTTGCGATGCAATATTTTATGGAAATTCTGCACAACCACCCCGACGGAAAGGCCATCGGTTTGCAGTATTTTCGGCAACGGGGCATCCGCGACGACATCATCGCCAAATTCCAACTCGGTTTCGACCTCAACGACCGCTTCGCCTTCGCCTCGACCGCCCAGAAAAAGGGCTACAAGGCCGAATTGATTGAAAAAGTGGGCATCTGCTATAAAAACGAGCGAGGCGAACTCATCGACCGCTATGCCGGACGCGTGATTTTCCCGTGGATTGGCGTGAGCGGCAAGGTTGTGGGCTTCGGCGGACGGAAATTGGACTCGGCGACGAAGGGAATCCAACAGAAATACGTGAATTCGCCCGACTCGGAAATCTTCCACAAAGACCGCGAACTCTATGGGCTTTATCAGGCGAAACGCGCCATCGCGAAGGAGGATTGCGTCTATATGGTCGAGGGCTATACCGACGTCATCGCGATGCATCAGGCTGGCATCGAGAACGTGGTCGCCAACTCTGGCACCGCGCTTTCCTACCATCAAATCAACATTCTGCATCGCTTCACGTCGAACATTGTCCTGCTCTACGACGGCGACGAGGCCGGCATCCACGCGGCTTTGCGCGGAACGGATATGTTGCTTTCGGAGGGTATGAACCTGCGCGTTTTGCTCTTCCCTGCGGGCGAAGATCCAGATTCGTTTGCGCGGAAAATGACGGCGACCGACTTCCGAAAATACATCGAGGAACACCAGACCGATTTCATCCAGTTCAAAACCGACCTGCTGTTGCGCAACGAGCGCGATCCGCAGAAGAGAGCCGAGGCCATCAACTCGATTGTGCAGAGCATTTCGATGGTGGTCAATCCGATTCTGCGCGACACCTATCTGCACGACTGTTCGCAGCGGATGGGCATCGCCGAGGCCACGCTCATCACCCAGATGAACAAGTTGATTCGCGAGCGCGGTGGACGGAAACCAGAAGCCGCGACCGACGGACAAAATTCGACCGCAAGCGCAGCGACTCAGACGGCGGCGAAACCGATTTTGAGAGAGGAAAAACGAGTCGAGCGACTGCTGGCGGAACTGGTTGTGAAGTACGGTGAAGTCGTCATTTTCGACAATGTCGAAGACGAAAACGGCCAAGCGATGACGCTGAACGTGGCGCAGTTCGTCGCCCATAATCTTCAGGTCGATGGACTCCGTTTCGACAATCCGCTCTACACTCGGATTCTCGACGAGGCGGTCGCCCACAGCAGCAATCCCGACTGGGTTGCGGAACGCTATTTCGTCAATCACGACGAACTCGAAATCAGCCGTTTTGCCGTTCCGCTGAGCGACTTGCGCGGTCAAAATTCGGGTGCGAAAATTCCCGACACCGAGGAAATCCGACAGCGCACGCTGCATCTGCTGCTCGACTTCCGCGTCGATTATCTCGACCGTCGGCTGCGCGAAATCAAGGCGGAAATCGCCTCGGTTGGCAACGACGAAACCCGACTCCGCGAACTGATGACGGAATTTAAGGAAAAATCGGGTTTCCGAAACGAATTGGCACGAAAAATCGGCAGTAATATTCTCGTTTAAATCGAAAAAATGATGGCAAACTATTGGTACTGGATTTTCCTCTCGCTCTACGCCCTGCTCGTCGTGGGAACGATGGTGACGGTCTTGCTCGAAAACCGTCAGCCGGCGAAGGCCATCGCGTGGATTCTGGTGCTCATTTTTCTGCCTGTCGTGGGACTCGTCCTCTATATTTTCTTCGGTCAAAACACCCGAAAAGAACGGAAAATCAGCGGAAAAACCGTCGAGGATTTCTCGTGGAACGCGCTGCCCGGCTACACCGACCAACTCGATGCGTCGCTGCTCGACAGTCACGGTCGGCTGATGCGCCAATTCTTGACGCAAAACAACGCGATTCCCCTCAACACCGACGATGTCGCGATTTACACGAGCGGCTACGACTATTTTTTAGGCTTGCTCGACGCGCTCGGCAAGGCTCGCCACCACGTTTATCTCATCACTTTCATCTTCGACGACGACCCTCTGGGCCGATTGGTCGCCGACGCGCTGGCCGATTGCGTTGCGCGTGGCGTGGAAGTTCGCTTGATTTACGACGATGTGGGCTGTTGGCGTGTGCCGACGGCGTTTTTCGAGCAGATGAGCCGTCGCGGAATCGATGTCCGAGCCTTTATGCCCGTGCGATTCCCAGCGCTGACGAGCCGAATCAACTACCGAAACCATCGGAAAATGTGCATCATCGACGACGAAATGGCGTTCATCGGCGGTATGAACATCGCGATTCGCTACGTGAAATCGTGGCGCGACACCCATCTGCGCGTCAGCGGAAGCATTGTCGAGGCGATGCGCCATTGTTTCCTGACCGACTGGCATTTCTGCCTGAGCAATTCCGAGCGCGAAAAAGACGATTTTCCCGAAACGCTGCCGCAGCCGAAGTTCGAGGGCATTCCGTCGCAGTTGGTGACGAGCAGTCCCGTCAGCGAATATCCCGTTCTGATGCAGGGCTACGTGAGAATTTTGCTGCAAGCACGCGACTATGTCTATATGGAAACGCCCTATTTCTTGCCGACCGAAACGATTCTCTCGGCGATGCGCACGGCGGCGCAATCGGGCGTGGATGTGCGGCTGATGGTGCCTCGCGAAACCGATACCTACGTGGTGGAATGGGCTTCGCGCTCGTATCTGATGGAGGTCGTCGAGTCGGGCGTGAGGATTGATTGCTACGAGGGCAGTTTCAACCACTCGAAACTGCTCGTCGCCGACGACAGCATCTGCACTTGCGGCTCCACGAACATCGATTTCCGCTCGTTTGAGCACAATTTCGAGGCCAATCTTTTCTTCTACGACGGCGATGTGGCGCGTCGATTCAAACAAGTTTTCTTGGACGATTTGAAACGCTGCCGCAATTTTGAAAGCTATCTGCAAATGCAGAAGCGACCTTTCCTGCATCGCCTTTGGGAATCGATGCTCAGACTGCTGTCGCCGCTGTTGTGAATCTAAAAAATTGCAAGTTTACACGAAAAAATAATGATTTTTTCATACCTTTGCAAAATAAAATACAAAAAATGGATAATTTCAAGCAAACAATCATCATCCGCATCGGGCAAAATACGTTGTCGTTTGCCGTTGCCGACCCGTCGGCAGAGGGCGGAATCGCTTTCGAACCCTACGTTTTGAAGAGCAATATGTCGCTGTCGGCCAACTTGCGCGAGGCGTTCCAGAAAAGTCCGCTGCTCGGTCGCGATT
This sequence comes from Prevotella sp., assembly GCA_017538195.1. GTDB lineage: Bacteria > Bacteroidota > Bacteroidia > Bacteroidales > Bacteroidaceae > Prevotella. Next base: position 14,506 of record JAFYJH010000114.1, on the reverse strand, counting down.
TTCAGCAGGCACAGGTCATCGTCGATGCGCCTGCGCTGCTCGTTCCCGTCGGCGAATTTGACGAAAATCAGGCGGAAACGCTCTATCAACACGCTTTCGCGAGCGACCCAAACGCGGGTGTCGAACAGAGTGTCATCGTGCATAACGAATTGGAAAAACTCAATGCCGTGGCGATTTTCAAGATGAACAGCGACTTGCGGCTCGTCATCGGCGACCATTTCACGGATGTGCGCTACAACCACTTGATGCAGGCCGTTTGGCAGCATTTCTACGCCCGAAATTTCACTGGAACAAGCGGAAAATTGTTCGCTTATCTGCACGACAAACGACTGGATGTTTTCAGTTTCGACATGGGTCGATTCCGTTTCAGCAACGCTTTCGAGGTCGGTAACAGTCGCGATGCCGCCTATTTTCTGCTCGCCGCGTGGAAACAACTTGGTTTTGACGCGCAAAACGACGAGATTCACCTCGTTTTCGACACCAAGAACGCGCCGACTGCCGATGTTCAAAACGACCGAAACACCCTTGTGGAAACGCTGCGCCGCTATGTCAAGAAAGTTCACACGCCCGAGGCTTCGGAAGGCGCGAACAGCCTGCCGTTTGACCTGAAAATTCTCTTTGAAAACTAAGAATTATGCGCATCATCACTGGAATCTACAAGGGTCGGCATTTCGACATTCCGCGCACGTTCAAGGCGCGTCCGACGACCGATTTTGCGAAGGAAAACCTCTTCAACGTGCTCAACGGATACATTGATTTCGAGGGAGCCAGTGCGCTCGACCTTTTTTCGGGCACGGGCAGCATCTCGTTTGAAATGCTGTCGAGAGGCTGTAATCCAGTCGTGAGCGTCGAGATGGATGCCGAGCACGTGCAATTCATCAAAAATTGCACTCAAAAACTCAAGGCCGAGGGTCACATCATCGTCAGAAAGGACGTTTTTCGCTTCATCAAAACCACGCAACGGCAGTTCGACCTGATTTTCGCTGACCCGCCCTATCAGTTGGAAACGCTTCCGACGATTCCCGATCTGATTTTCGAGCATAACTTGTTGAGATCCAATGGGATTTTTATTCTCGAACACGGAAAAAGCCACGATTTTTCGCAGCATCCGAATGTCATCGACCATCGAGTTTATGGCAGCGTGAATTTTACTTTGTTTAAGTAGTAAAATGACTTCAACCGAATTTGTCAAACTGGTGGAGCAGCAATTCGGCTACGAACCGACTGCCGAACAGCACGGCGCATTGGAGCGTTTCGCGGCATTTATGGCCGACCGTTCCGACCGCTCGCTGATGATTTTGCGCGGTTCGGCAGGCACGGGAAAAACGACTTTGGCTGGTGCGCTCATCGGTGTGCTCGGACGGCTCGGCGTGAAAACGGTTTTGTTGGCTCCGACGGGTCGGGCGGCGAAGGTTTTCTCGCTGAACAGCGGTCAGTCGGCCTCGACGATTCATCGGAAAATTTATCGTCGGAAAAGCGTCGAAGGCGGTTTTTCCTTGGCTTTCAACGCCCATTCCAACACGCTTTTTCTCGTCGATGAAGCCTCGATGATTAGCGGTGTGGGCGGTGGTTTGGGAATGTTCGGCACGAACAGCCTGCTCGACGATCTGATGAGTTTCGTCTATGAGGGGCGGCATTGTCGGCTGCTACTCATCGGCGACCCTGCGCAGTTGCCGCCGGTGGGCGAAAACGAGGCTCCTGCGCTCGACGGCGAGGTGATGCGCGGCTACGGAATGACGGTTTATGAGGCGGATATGTCGGAGGTGATGCGGCAGAGTCAGGACAGCGGAATCCTTTGGAATGCAACGAAAATCCGAAATTTCGACGGTTTTGAGGTGGGCGATTCGCTGCTTCCACAGATCCAGTTCAAGGGTTTTGCGGATATTCGAATCGTGTGTGGCGACGAACTCATCGAGTCGTTGGCGTCGAGTTATAGCGCGGTCGGGATGGACGAAACGATTGTTGTCACGCGGTCGAACAAACGCGCAAATGCTTATAACAAAGGCATCCGAAACACGATTCTCGGTCGCGAGGAAGAACTGACGACGGGCGATTTGCTGATGGTGGTGAGGAATAAGTATTTGAAGGAGGAACGAGGAGCGAGGAACGAGGATGGAGTAGGGAGGAGCGAGGAAACGGAGTTGGATTTCATTGCCAACGGCGACCACGCGGTGGTTTGTCGCGTCAGAAACATCCATGAGATGCACGGTTTCCGCTTCGCCGACGTGCTGCTGCGCTTTCCCGACTACGACGATGCGGAATTGCAGTCGATGGTGCTGCTCGACACGCTGCAAAGCGAGGCTCCGGCGCTCACCGCAGAGCAAAGTCGCCAACTCTACGACCGCGTTTTAGCCGATTATGCCGATGTCAAGCCGAAGTCGAAACGGCTGAAGCAGGTGATGGAAGACGTCTATTACAGTGCGTTGCAGGTGAAATACGGCTATGCCGTGACTTGCCACAAGGCGCAGGGCGGCCAGTGGGCGCACGTCTATGTCGATCAAGGTTATGTCACCGAGGAAATGCTCACGCCCGACTACATCCATTGGCTTTACACCGCCTTTACTCGCGCCACCGATCGCCTTTTCTTGGTGAATTGGCCGAAAAGTCAAGTCGAAGCGGAGTAATCACTTCACACTCCACACTTCACACTCCACACTTCACGAAATCACTTTTCCATCAAATCGAGGAACTTCGCCCATTGCTTGTTCAGATGGAAGTTGCCAATCGAGCCTTTTTTGATATGGACGATGGCAGAGCGATAGGTCGTTTTTCCAAACGTGCTGCTTGCGATTTTTGGCGGAGTTGCACTTAACACATTGATTTCCAAGAGATTATTGCATTTGTCGAAAGCCGAACCGCCGATTTCCTTCAAGGCCGTCGGGAACGTAACTTTTTCGAGGCTTGTGCAGCCTTCGAAAGCCGAACCACCAATCGATTTGAGGCCATTCGGGAACGTGATTCCGTGCAGATTCGTGCAACCGCGAAACAGGTCGCCCGAGAGCGTCTTCAGACCGTTGGGCAGGTTGATTTTTTGCAAGTTGCTACAGTCGCGGAAAGCCGCCGAGCCGATTTTCGTCACGCTGTTGGGCAGGCTGAGGCTGTCGATTAGCGAACAGCCGCGAAACGCCTCGCTACCAATCTCGCTGACGGAATTCGGCAGGTGAATTTCTTCCAACGAAGTGCAATTTTCGAGTACGCCACTGGCAATTTTCGTGACGCTGTTCGGAAAATAGAAACTTTTCAGACCGCTGCAACCCTTGAAAGCCTCGTCGCCAATAGTTTTCACGCCCGTCGGAATCTGGATGCTTTCCAAACTCGTGCAGTCGGCGAAAGCGTCGCTGGCGATGGTCGTCAAACCCGTTGGCAGCGCGACTTCCCGAAGATGACTGCAACCCTCGAAGGTGCTTCGGGGCAGGGCGGAAATACCGCTCGGAAGTTCGATTTCCGCAAGCGATTTGCAGTCTTTGAACACGCCCGAACCCAATTTTTTGACCGTCGAAGGCAGAATGACTTCGGTGAGGCTTGCGCAGTCGTCGAACAGTTGCGCCGGCAGTTCTGCGATGCCTTTCGGCAGTTCGATGGAAGTCAAACTTGAACAATCGGCGAAGGCTCGCGCACCGATTTTTGTGATGCCCTTCGGAACGACAATCGAGGTCATTCCTGACGACTTTTCAAAGGCTCCGGCAGCGATTTCCTCGACGAAAAACGTCAACGAGTCCACCTCGACCTTCTCGGGAATCACGATGTCGCCCAAGTACGGCTCGCCCTTCTTGACGACGACCGCCGTTTCCTTTTTCGCGTTGAGTTGGTAGCAAATGCCATCGACCACGACGCGGTCTTTTTTCAGTTTGATGTCGATGGCCGAGGCCGTTAGGGGCAGCATGGCAAAGAGGCAAAGGGACAACATCCATTTCCCCAAGCCATTGATGGCAATACGCTGTGTCATTTTCTCCGAATTTTAAGCGTTGAGGTCAAGGAAAATCGAGAATCCCGTCATGTCGAGCACGCTCTGGACGGGAGGCTGCACGTTGATGAGTTTCAACTTTCCGCCAGCGGCATTCAGCGACTTCTGGGCTTCCAGAAGGACGCGAAGTCCCGAACTGGAGATGTATTCAAGTTCTTCGCAATCGAACACGACATCGTTTTTCTCTTGGATGATGTCGGCAATCGCTTCTTTGGCTTTGGGCGCTTCCGATGTGTCGAGTCGTCCAGCCAGTTCCACGATGATTTTTTCTCCGTGAATGATGTTGATTTCCATAATGATTCAGTGTTTTGATGATTTTTAAAAAGCTAATTCAATGACTTTGTCGATGGCAGCGGCCAGTCCGTCGGGATCTTTGCCGCCGGCAGTGGCGAAATGAGGCTGACCGCCTCCGCCGCCTTGCATCAGTTTGGCGGCCTCGCGCACGATTTGTCCGGCGCTTTTTCCTTCCGCCACGAGGTCGTCGCTCAGCGAAACCGTAAGCGTCGGTTTGCCATTTTCGGCGCATCCGATGGCCACAAGCAGTTTTTCGGGGAACTGATTCCGCAACTGGAAAACCACGTCCTTGACGCTCTGCGCGTCGAGCGGCATCACGCCGGAAATCACTTTCACGCCGTTCATTTCCCTTGCACTTCCAACCATTTTCTGCTTCAATTCCTGCGCCTTCATCTGTCGGAACTCGCCCACTTGATTTTGCAGTTCCTTGTTTTCTGCGATGGCCTTGCGAACCGTCGCCATCAAATCGGGTGCGTTGTTCAACAGGGCGCGCAAGTCGGTCATGAAGTCTTGCATCATGTCGCACATGGCTTCCACTTCCTTGCCCGTGATGGCTTCGATACGACGGATTCCGGCGGCAATGCTGCTCTCGCTCGTGATGCGAACCATTCCGAGTTGACCGGTTGCCTTGGCATGGCAGCCGCCGCAAAATTCCACGGACTCGCCAAACTTCACGACGCGAACTCTGTCGCCGTATTTTTCGCCGAAAAGGGCGATGGCACCCATTTCCTTCGCCTCGTCGATGGGGCAATCGCGGAATTCCTCCAAGGGAATGTTCTGACGGATTTTCTCATTGACGAAATGCTCCACTTCGCGCAACTGCTCGGGCGTAACCTTCTCGAAATGGGAGAAGTCGAAGCGCAGTCCGTCGGCAGTGACGAGCGAGCCGCGCTGTTCCACGTGCGGACCGAGCACTTCGCGCAACGCCGTGTCGAGCAAGTGAGTGCAAGTGTGGTTCGACTCGATGGCGCGTCGGGCATCGACATCGACGCAGGCCATGAACTCCGCCGTCGGGTCTTTCGGCAACTGCTTCACGATGTGAACGCTTTGGTTGTTTTCGCGCTTGGTGTCGATGACTTCGACGGTTTCGTTTTCGCTGACGAGAACGCCTCGGTCGCCGATTTCACCGCCCATTTCGCCGTAGAACGGCGTGTAGTCGAGCACGAGTTCGTAGTGTTCGTTTTTCTTCTGCGTCACCTTGCGATAGCGCAGGATGTTGCAAGTGTATTCCGTATAGTCGTAGCCGACGAATTGCTGTTCGCCAGCCTTCAATTCCGTCCAGTCGCTGTTTTCGACCTGCGCCGCATTTCGCGCACGGTCTTTCTGCTTCTGCATCTCCGCGTTGAACTGCTCTTCGTTCACCGTGAAACCGTTTTCTCGGCAAATCAACTGGGTCAGGTCGAGCGGGAAACCGTAGGTGTCGAACAGGCGGAAAGCCTCCACGCCACTTAAAACGTAGTTCTGGAGTTCTGGAGTTACAGGAGTTGCAGACGAATGTTTTTCCGCTTCAGAAGTATTGTCTGAACTTTTGAACTTCTGAACTTCTGAACTTCTTGATCGAACCTCCTCCATCGCCTTGTCGAGCAGGGCAATTCCCTTGTCGAGCGTCCGCAGGAACGAATCTTCCTCTTCCTTGATGACTTTTCCGATGAGCGTCTGCTGCGCCTTCAGTTCGGGGAACGCATCGCCCATTTCATCGACGAGCACGGGCAGCAGTTTGTATAAAAACGCCTCTTTCTGACCGAGGAACGTGTAGGCGTAGCGCACGGCACGGCGCAGAATACGGCGAATCACGTAGCCAGCCTTCGCATTGCCCGGCAGTTGTCCGTCGGCAATCGAGAACGCCACGGCACGCAGGTGGTCGGCGCAAACGCGCATCGCAATGGTAGCCCCCCCTACTGCCCCCGTGGGGGCTTCATTACCATTATTTTGGGCATTTGTGTCCCCCTCGGGGGACGACAGGGGGGCTTCGTACTTCAGGCCCGTAATCTGCTCTTCCGCCTTGATAATCGGCTGGAAAATGTCGGTGTCGTAGTTCGAGTGCTTGCCTTGCATCATACGCACGAGTCGCTCGAAGCCCATACCCGTGTCGATGACGTTCATCGCGAGTTTTTCGAGGCTTCCGTCGGCTTTGCGGTTGTACTGCATAAACACCAAGTTCCAAATCTCGATGACCTGCGGATCGTCCTTGTTCACAAGGTCGCGACCGCTGATGCCAGAGGCTTTTCGCTCGGCTTCGGGACGCGAATCGACATGGATTTCCGAACACGGACCGCAGGGGCCCGTATCGCCCATTTCCCAGAAATTATCGTGCTTGTTGCCGTTGATGATATGGTCTTCCGGCACGTGTTTCTTCCAAATTTCGGCGGCTTCGTCGTCGCGCTCTAAGCCCTCGGAAGGGTCGCCCTCGAACACCGTCACGTAGAGGTCGTCGGGGTTCAGTTTCAGCACATCGACGAGGTATTCCCACGCCATGTCGATCGCGCCTTCCTTGAAATAGTCGCCAAACGACCAGTTGCCCAGCATTTCGAACATCGTGTGGTGATACGTGTCGTGGCCCACTTCCTCCAAATCGTTGTGTTTTCCCGACACGCGCAGGCATTTCTGCGTGTCGGCACGACGACGCGGTTCAGGGTCGCGCGTACCTAATATAATATCTTTCCACTGGTTCATTCCGGCGTTGGTGAACATCAGCGTGGGGTCGTCCTTGACAACCATCGGGGCCGACGGCACGATGGTGTGGCCTTTTTTCTCGAAGAAGTCTTTGAAAGACTGGCGAATTTCTTTTGCGGTCATCATGATGATTTACTATTTTACTATTTGACTATTTACTATTTGACTATTTACTATTTACAATTTGACAATTTACGATTTATTTACTATTTAATGATTTACAATTGATAGTTTGCGAATCAACGTGCAAAGGTACGAAAAATTATTTGAAATGAAGCAATTTCGTAAGTTTTTCGCGTGAAAATTTGGGTATATCGCCAAAAAAAATTATCTTTGCAAGCGAAAAGAAAAAAGAATCGCTATGGCACTGACTCAAAACAAAAACCTGAAATTATATCACTCCATCAAGGAGGTGGCGGGCATGATCGGCGTGAACGAGAGCCTGCTGCGCTACTGGGAGAAGGAGTTTCCGCACCTGCGCCCGAAAACGGTGAGTTCGACGGGCGTGAGGCAATACACGGAGAAGGACATCGAGCAGGTGAAACTCATCTACAACTTGGTGAAGGTTCGCGGATTCAAGTTGTCGGCGGCGCGGAAGTACCTCAACGAGAATCGCGGGGGCGTGGATCGCTCCAACGAGGTTCTGGAAACGCTGATGGCACTGCGCGACCAGTTGAAGGACTTGAAGAAGCACCTCGATGGGGCAATAGTTTAGGAGTTCAGGAGTTACAAGAAGTTCAGGAGTTCAGACAATAGTTTTTGTTGTCTGAACTGCTTTGTTGATAGAAAATTCTCAAAAAATATACTCTATTGTCTGAACTCCTGCAACTCCTGAACTCCTGCAACTTCTTAATGGTCAATCACTTCCGTCAATCCATCAATTTTCTTTAATTTTTCCATCACTTCGGCCACGAGCGCACGGTCATAGACGCGCAGTTCGATGGTTCCGTCGAAGATTCCCTCGTGGCTTCCCACGGTGATTCGGCGGATGTTGAGGTCCAACTGGTCGGAAATCAGGTGGGCGAGGTCGTGCAAGATTCCCTTGCGGTCGATGCCTCGAATGTGGATGGTGGCGTCGAAGAGGATTTCGTGGCGCATCTGCCATTTTGCGTCGAGGATTCGATTGCCGAAACTCGACTTCAAGCGCGATGCCACAGGACAGTCGCGCATGTGGATTTCAATGTGCTTGTTGTTGTCGATGTAGCCGAGGATGTCGTCGCCCGGAATCGGATGGCAACAGTCGCGGAAAACGTACATCTGGATGGTTTCCTCGGTCAGCATACAGGGCTTTTTCTTGTTGAAATCGGGTCCGACTTCCAACAGTCCGCGTCCGGCCTTGATGGTGTTCGCCTCCTTCTTGTCGCCCTTGATGAAGGGCACGAACTTCTTCCAGCCTTTTTTGCCCGTGTTTTTGCCTTGCAAATGAGCCAAATCGTCGTCGCCGAGGATGATGGTCTTTTTGCCAAGCGCGAGGAAAAGGTTTTCGTGTTTCTGGATTTCGTGGCGGTCGCAGAGTTTGTTGATGACCGACGAAGTCAGTTCAAAACTGTTCTTTTCGAGCCATTCCTTCAGCGTTTCCTCGCCTTTTTTCTGGATTTCGCGGTCGGCACGGCGCAGACTCGCCTGAATTTTTCCCTTCGCCTTCGCCGTCGAGACGAAATTGAGCCATTCGGGTTGCACGTGCTGCGACTTCGACGAAAGAATCTCGACTTGGTCGCCGCTTTGCAGACGATGGCTGAGCGGAACGAGTTTGTGGTTGACCTTCGCGCCGATGCAATGCGCACCGAGGAACGTATGGATTTGGAAGGCGAAATCGAGCGCGGTACAGTTTGCGGGCATCGTTTTGAGTTCGCCTTTCGGCGTGAAAACGAAGATTTCTCGGGCGAAAAGGTTCAGTTTGATGGTGTCGAGGAAGTCCATCGCGTCGGGTTGCGGGTCGTCGAGAATTTCCTTGATGGTGCCAATCCAGTTGTTGAGTTCGGTTTCGTTCTCGTTTTCCTCGCTGTTTTCGCCGGCCTTGTATTTCCAATGGGCGGCAAAGCCCTTTTCGGCGATGTCGTCCATGCGGTCGGAACGAATTTGGACTTCAATCCAACGACCTTGCTTCGACATCAGCGTAACGTGAAGTGCTTGATAGCCATTGGCTTTCGGATGGTTGATCCAATCGCGAAGCCGGTCGGGATGCGACTTGTAGATCTGGCTGATGGCGACATAAATCCGGAAACATTCGTTCACCTCGTCTTCGCGTGTGTTGGGCGTGAAAATGATGCGCACGGCGAGAATGTCATAGACCTCGTCGAAGGTGACGTGCTTGTTTTGCATCTTGCTCCAGATGGAGTAGGGCGTTTTCACGCGAGCCTTGATTTCGTAGCGGATGCCCATGCGGTCGAGTTCGCTGCGGATGGGTTCGGTGAAGTCCTCGAAGAGTTTCGTGCGCTGTTCTTGCGTGAGCGAGAGTTTGCGGCTGATGTTTTCGTATTCCTCGGGATGCTCGAAACGGAAACTCAGGTTTTCGAGTTCCGACTTGATTTTGTTGAGGCCGAGTCGATTGGCGAGTGGCGCGTAGATGTAAAGCGTTTCGCCTGCGATTTTGTATTGCTTGTTGGCTGGCTGCGACTCGAGCGTGCGCATATTGTGGAGTCGGTCGCAGATTTTGATGAGGATGACGCGGATGTCGTCGCTCATCGTCAGCAGCAGTTTTTTGAAGTTCTCGGCCTGTGCCGAAGCCTGTTCGCCGAAGATTCCACCGCTGATTTTCGTAAGTCCATCGACGATTTGGGCGATTTTCGGGCCGAAAATATTCTCGATGTCCTCGACGGTGTAGTCGGTGTCCTCGACCACGTCGTGAAGCAATGCCGAGCAGATGCTCGTCGAACCAAGTCCCATTTCCTCGCTGGCAATCTGCGCCACGGCGATGGGATGCATGATGTAAGGCTCGCCAGAGAGTCGTCGGACTCCCTTGTGGGCCTGACGCGCGAAGTTGAAGGCCGTCGTGATGATTTCGGTCTTTTTTCGGTGGTTCGACGCCAGATAGGTGTCGAGCAGTCGTTGAAACGCGCTGTTAATAAGAACTTCTTCCTCCATAATCATTCCTTTCTCTTTTTTTTATCTTCTTCTCTTCTTGGCAGGCGATTTTTTTGCAGGTGCTTTCTTGGCAGATGCTTTTCTTGCAGTGCCTTTCTTGGCGACGGCTTTCTTGCCTTTTGCGCCTCGTGCGGCAGGCTTTTTGGCGGCAGCCTTGCGGCTCGAACCCTTGTGAACAACGACTTTTCCTCGCCGTCCACTGCCTTTCTTGCGACTGTAAGTCTTTCGCTGCGGCGTGTAGGTCGGTTTCGCGTCATTGACTTCGACTTCGACGCGCTTCGTCAGCAGTTCGTCGGCACGATGGGCGTAAATCGAGTCTTCCATATCGATGAATTGCGTCACGTAGTTCATCGGCAGACGCAGAATCGACGGGCGATTGTTGCCATTGACGATGCTACGGCGATACTGCGGATTCAACTCTTCGATGAGTTTGACATCGACGCCGAGAACGCCGGCAATCTGCTCGAAATGCACGTCGCGGTTGAGCACGAGCGTGTCGGTTTTCGCAGGCAGGCTGCTCAACATCGGGCAGATGTTGTGCTCGCAATAATAATTCATGATGTAGTTGGCGGCGATGAACGCAGGCACGTAGCCGCGCGTTTCGGCAGGCAGATAGGGATAGATGTGCCAGTAGTCCTTCACGCCTCCGGCGCGGTGGACAGCCTTGTTCACGTTCTCCGGACCGCAGTTGTAGGCCGCGATGACGAGGTGCCAGTCGCCGAAAATCTTGTAGAGCGTTTTCAGATAACGTACAGCCGCATTCGACGACTTGATTGGGTCGCGCCGCTCATCGACGAGCGAGGTGACTTCGAGGCCGTATTGCTTGGCGGTGGCAATCATGAACTGCCACAAACCCGCCGCTCCGACGCGCGAAACGGCATTGGGCTTCAGTGCCGACTCGATGATGGGCAGATAGCGCAGTTCAAGCGGCAGACCGTAGGTTTCCAACGCCTGCTCGAAAATCGGCATATAAAAGTTCTGCTGACCGAGCATGATGCTGACCGAGCGGCGCAGCCGACCGCTGTATCGGTCGATGAACTGCCGCACGATGTCGTTGTAGGGCATTTCGATGACCGTCGGCAACTGTTGGAGTCGCTCGATATAGACTTCGCGGTCGTATTCGGGGTTGTAGTCGGGCAGGTTGCAGGTGCTATCGACTTGCAGATACGCCTGAGTGTGGTAGAGGTCGAGCAGGCTATCGACGGCGAGCGTCAGGGCTTCGGGCATGTCGATGACGATTTCCTCTTCCTCGCCGTCCTCGTCCTCCCCGATGACAACGATTTCCTCGAGGTCGGGAAAGTCGTCGTCGATGTCGATGGTGTCGTTGAGGGCAACTTCATCCTCGTCGTCGTCGTCTTGGTTTATAACTTGTGCTTGCAGCGTCAGCGGACACAGCAGCAACATCGTAATCAGCAGTTGGTAAAGTCGTTTCGTTATCATTTTTTTATCAGTTTTTTCGTTTATAATCGTTTGAAAATCAATTTATTACGTTTTTTAGAAAGTCAGGCTGCATTGCAGTCCGATTCCCGCCGGTTTGTAGGGATTCGTGGCCGCCGGATTGCCCATCACGGCAGGCGAGACCTCAAGGCTGAGGTCGTCGGAAATGTCGAACTCCGAGAGCGACGCATCGACGTAGGCATCGACCACCGACAGCGCATAAACGCCGACCATCACGAAGAAACTCAGGTCGCGCCAACGGCGATAGCGGTCCTTGCGCTTGCGGAAAAGTTCCTGATAGCGCGTGATGTTGGCGTCGGTAATCTTCGCGCCGAGGTGCATGAACTGGTTGTAACTCTCGGTTTTCGGGTCATCGTCCATCAAGTCCATGTAAGCCTGCGAATAGTCGTGATACATCTGGTTGTTCCAGCGCATCGCGTAGGCGCAACCGACGAATCCGCCGTAGATGATGGGCAGTTTCCAGTATTTTCGGTTGTAAATCTGGCCTGCGCCGGGCAGCACAATCGACAGCCACATGGCTCGCTTCGTTTCGGGTCGCCACGAGGCCCAGTCGCGCTTCTTTTTGACGCGAACACCCTTCAAAACGCCCTCGCCGATGAGCGAATCTGCCGCGAAAACCTCTTCCGACTCGAAGATTCGGTCGGGAATGCTGTCGATTTGGGCGGTGGCGGTCGCAGTCCACAGGCAGCACGCAAGCAATATGTTGTTTCGCAGTTTTCTCAGCATTTTTTCGGGTTTTGAACTTATTTTTTGAGTTTGTCGAAGGTGTTCATGATGCGCTCCAACTCTTCCTCGTCGGCAAACGGGATGCTGATTTTGCCTTTTCCCTTCGCCGAACAGGTCATTTGCACTTTCGTGTTGAAGAAGGCCGACAAACGCTTTTTCAGCACGTTGAATTCCTCTGGCAGCCGCGTTTTCGACACGATTTTCTTCTTGCTGCTCTCGATGTCCTCGCCGTTTTTCAGCCGTTGCGACAGTTCCTCGACCTTGCGCACGGAATAGCCGTTTTTCTGGATTTCCTTGAACAGTTTGATTTGCAGCGACGGCGAGTCGATGGCGAGCAACGCGCGCGCGTGTCCCATATCTATTTCCTTCTTCTGCAAGGCCATTTGCACTTGTGCCGGCAGTTTCAGCAGTCGCAAAAAGTTTGTCACCGACGTGCGGCTCTTGCCGACGCGCTTCGCCACTTTGTCCTGCGTCATTCCGTCGCCTTCAAGCAGATGTTGGAAGGCGAGCGCAATTTCAATGTCGTTGAGATCCTCGCGCTGAATGTTCTCGACGAGTGCCATTTCCATCACGTTTTCGTCGGCGATGGTGCGGATGTAGGCAGGCACAGTGGCCAGTCCAGCCAACTGCGAGGCCCGCCAACGGCGTTCTCCGGCGATGATTTGATAGCGTCCGTCGGCCATTTGGCGCAGCGTAATCGGTTGGATGATGCCGATTTGTCGGATGCTCTCGGCGAGTTCCTGCAAGGCCGTTTCGTCGAACTCGCGACGCGGTTGGTTCGGGTTCGCGTCGATTTGGTCGAGTGCCACTTCGTTGATGGTCGATGAGCCCTGCGTTTTCACGCCCGTCGTGTCGATGAGCGCGTCTAATCCTCTGCCTCCTTCTATCGCGTCGAGCCCTCTGCCCAGCGCGTTTTTCTTGTTCGTAAATTTCTTTTTTACTGCCATCTTTTATTTTACAATTTGACTATTTTACAATTTGACTATCTATAATTTACAATTTTTTCGAGCGAAGCTCTCAAGGAACTCCAGATGTACAATTTATTTGACCATTTGACAATTTTACCATTTCTCGTTCCTCCTTCCTCGTTCCTCGTTTCTCCCCTCCCGTGGGGAGGGGTCGGGGGTGGGTCTTATTTTTTCCCAATAATCTCCTTCGCCAACGCCAAGTGGTTCTTCGCGCCAGTCGATTCGGCATCGTAGAGAATCGCCGGAAGCCCATGCGACGGAGCCTCGCTGAGTTTCACATTCCGCTGAATCACGGTCTTAAAGACCAATTCTTGGAAATGCCGCTTCACCTCGTCGTAAATCTGGTTTGCCAATCGCAGCCGCGAGTCGTACATCGTCAGCAAAAAGCCCTCGATTTCGAGTTTCGGATTCAGTTTCGACTTGATGATTCGAATCGTATTCAGCAACTTCGAGATGCCTTCGAGCGCGAAATATTCGCACTGCACGGGGATGATGACCGAGTCGGCAGCCGTCAGCGCGTTCACCGTGATGAGGCCGAGCGACGGGGCGCAGTCGATGAGGATGTAGTCGTACTCGTCGCGCAGCGGGTCGAGCAGTTTTTTCAGCACGGTTTCGCGGTTTTCGAGGTTCAGCATCTCGATTTCGGCACCCACCAAGTCGATGTGGCTCGGAATGATGTCGAGGCCGTCGATGTCGGTCGTGTAAATCGCGTCGCGCACGTCGGCGTGGTCGATGATGCACTCGTAGAGCGAATACTCAACTTGCTGAATATCAACGCCTAAGCCGCTCGATGCATTGGCCTGTGGGTCGGCGTCGATGACCAGCACCGACTTCTCCAACGTGGCCAGCGAAGCCGCGAGGTTCATCGTCGTCGTCGTCTTGCCTACGCCGCCTTTTTGATTTGCTAATGCTATGATTTTTGCCATATTTTTTAAACTTTTTTGAACTGCAAAGGTACGAATTTTATATGAAAATCTTGTATTTTAAACCTTTTTTCGTACTTTTGCAGCCAAAATTATATTTTTTATAGAAGAATCATCCAAAAAGTTATAGAAGAATCATCGAAAAAGTTGCTATGAATCAACCAACAGACACCCTTCAGCGCGACGCGACGAACCGACCGCTGATTCTGATCTCCAACGACGACGGTTTTGAGGCCAATGGCATCCGTGCGCTCGTCGATTTCGTCAAACCGCTCGGCGACGTGCTCGTCTGCGCTCCCGAAGGTCCTCGGTCGGGCTTCAGCCGCGCGTTTTCCGCCACCGATCCGCTCACGCTGCGCCGTCGCGACAATATGGGCGACGATGTGGAAGTGTGGTCGTGCAGCGGTACGCCGGTC
>JAFYJH010000113.1 GCA_017538195.1 Prevotella sp. | reverse complement strand
CACCGCATCGACAAGGACACGAGCGGCTTGCTCGTCGTGGCGAAAACGCCCGAAGCGAAGTCGCGGCTCGGCGTTCAATTCTTCAACCACGAGACCCATCGGAGCTATCTCGCCCTCGTCTGGTGCAATTTCACGGAGGAGGAAGGCCGCATCGAGGGAAACATCGCCCGCGACCCACGCGACCGCCTGCGGATGATGGTATTTCCGCCCGATTCCGAGGTCGGAAAGCCTGCCGTGACGCATTGGCGCGTGGTCGAGCGCTTCGGTTACACGACACTCGTAGAATGTCGCTTGGAAACGGGTCGCACGCATCAGATTCGCGCCCACATGCGCCACATCGGTCATCCGCTGTTCTGCGACGAACGTTATGGTGGCACGGAAATCCTGCGCGGTCAGCGTTCATCGACCTACAAAGCGTTCATCCAGAACTGTTTTGCGCTCTGTCCGCGTCAGGTTCTTCACGCGCAGACGCTCGGTTTCCGCCATCCCGTGACGGGCGAGCAAATGGACTTTTCATCGCCGTTGCCCGACGATATGGAACAAGTACTCAACAAATGGCGGAAATTAATTAAGAATTAAAAATGAAGAATTAATAATTATGATTTGCTTTGGTTTATGCTAAAAAGGAAGGAAAATATTATTGAGAAAAAGGCTGACGATTTTTCTGACAGAATTGTCAAACTTTATCAGTATCTTCTGAAAGAAAGGGGAGAAACCATCATGTCTAAGCAAATCATGAGAAGCGGGACAAGTGTCGGAGCCAATATTGCAGAAAGCAAATACGCTCAAAGCCGACCCGATTTTATTAGCAAATTAAATATCGCCCTAAAAGAAGCCAACGAAACAGATTATTGGTTGAAAAAACTGATGTCTGGCGAATATATTACGGAAAATCAATATCAATCTATGCATCAAGACAATGAAGAAATCATCAAAATATTAGTCAGCATCATCAAAACTTGCAAAAACGAATAAACTCCATTTTCAAAATGTAATCATAATTCTTAATTATAAATTCTTAATTCTTAATTAAAAAAATGAAAAGAACAATAGCCATTGTCTGCGGCGGCGACTCGTCGGAACACGACGTTTCAATGCGCTCGGCACAAGGAATCTATTCCTTCATCGACCACGACCGCTATCAGGTTTACATCGTCGATGTGAAGGGACTCGACTGGAACGTGGATCTGCCCGACGGAAGCACGAAGAAAATCGACAAAAACGACTTTTCGTTCAAACTCGACGGCAAAACCATCTGGTTCGACTACGCCTACATCACCATCCACGGCACACCGGGCGAAAACGGTATCATGCAGGGCTATTTCGACCTGCTCCACCTGCCCTACTCCACCAGTTCGGTACTCGTCGAGGCGCTGACTTTCGACAAGTTCGCGCTGAACAACTACCTGCGTGGTTTCGGCGTGAACGTGGCGGACAGCATCATTCTCCGACGCGGCGAGGAAAACAAGTATTCCGAGGCCGAAATCGAGGAGCGGTTGGGAATGCCGTGTTTCGTGAAACCGACGGCAGACGGCAGTAGTTTCGGCGTGTCGAAAGTGAAAAATGCCGACCAACTCTCGCCTGCGCTGCGCAACGCTTTCATGCAGTGCGATCAGGTGATGATTGAGCAGTATCTCGACGGCACGGAAGTGACGGTCGGCTGCTACAAGACGAAGGAGAAAAGCGTCGTTTTCCCCGTCACGGAGGTCGTCACGAGCAACGAATTTTTCGACTACGACGCTAAATACAACGGTCAGGTCGATGAAATCACGCCGGCACGAATCTCGCCCGAACTCACCGCCGCCCTGCAAGCCGAAACCTCGCGCATCTACGACATTCTGCACTGCAACGGCATCATCCGCATCGACTACATCGTCACGAAAAATGCCGACGGCAGCGACCGAATCAACATGCTCGAAGTGAACACGACGCCCGGCATGACTGCCACGAGCTTCATTCCGCAGCAAGTACGCGCCGCCGGACTCGACATCAAGGATGTATTGACTGAAATCATTGAAAATCAATTCTGATGAATAGAGATTTCGACGAAATTCGACCTTACGAAACTGGCGAAATGCGGCAGGCATTCGAGGAATTGCTCGACGACCGACAATTCAACGCCGTACTGAAAGGCTTTGCGCCGTGGCTGCCGAAAAGTCTGCGGAAAGGACTGCTGCGACTGGCTTTCACGGGCGTGGAAACGCCGCTGCAATTTCAAAAACGCTTCATGAAGCCTGTCGTGAAGTACATCATCCGCAAATATACCGACGGTTGCACGTTTGATGACAGCCCCCTCCACCCTCCCCCCGAAGGGGGAGACTCCACAAGCAGTTGTTCCCCCTCTACGGGAGGGGGAAAGGGGGAGGCTTCTCGCTACACCTTCCTCTCCAACCACCGCGACATCGTGCTCGATTCGGCCTTCCTCGATGTCATGCTCATTGAGAATGGCTTTCCGACCACCGTCGAAATCGGCATCGGCGACAACCTGCTCATCTATCCGTGGATTAAACGCTTAGTTCGTATGAACAAAGCCTTCATCGTGCGACGCGGCCTCTCGCCGAAGGAGATGTTGCGCTCCAGCCAACTGATGAGCCAATACATCCACCACGCCGTCACCGAGAAGCGCGAAAACATCTGGATTGCGCAGCGCGAAGGCCGCGCCAAGGACTCCGACGACCGTACACAGGAATCGGTTCTGAAAATGCTGGCGATGGGCGGCGACCTCCGTGAACTCAACATCGTGCCACTCTCCATTACCTACGAATTCGACCCCTGCGACTACCTGAAAGCACAGGAAATGCAGTTGAAACGCGACAACCCGTCGTTCAAAAAGAGCCGTCAGGACGATCTCGACAATATGAAAACGGGTATTTTCGGCTACAAAGGCCGTGTCCACTACCATTGCGCTGCGCCCATCAACACGTGGATTGACGAACTTGCCAACTTGCCGAAAAACGAGTTTTACACGGCTCTCGCACAGCGCATCGACACGGAATTGCACCGAAACTACCGCCTCTACCCCATCAACTACTGCGCTGCCGACTTGCTCAGCGGAAACAACGAATTTTCCGAGCATTACAGCGAGAAAGACAAACGAAATGTCGAGGAATACATCGCCCGACAAATCGCGAAAATCACCCTGCCGAACAAGGACGAGGCGTTTCTGCGCGAGCGAATCCTCACGATGTACGCGAATCCACTATACAATTATTTAAAGGTAAAAGGGTAAAAAAATATGATGGAAATGCAAAAACATAAAAAAAGAAGCGTTTGGAGCCTCATCACGGTTTCACTCTTCACTTTT
>JAFYJH010000112.1 GCA_017538195.1 Prevotella sp. | reverse complement strand
CTGACCAGAGAATCGCATCAATACAGGCCAAAATCAACAGAAGACCAAGGGAAAAATTGAATTTTAACACGCCAAAGGACGAGTTTTTCAAACATTATTCATAAATTTGCACCCGAATTGCACTTGCTGGTTGACTCTGCAAACCCGAGTAACGTTTTCCATCCGAAACAAAAAATGTCCGAATCGTTTGGCGGTTTGGACTTTTTTTTGTAATTTTGCAAATGAATTAAAAAAAGGAGCAAAGACTATGGCAACAGCAACTATGACACATGAACCCGCTGTACTCACCGTCAGCATTGAAGATATGTCGATGCTGAAAGACATCAAAAAGGCTATCAGCATGGTGCGTGGCGTGACGAAAATCAGTCTGCCTCGCCGCAAAAGGCTGACGGGCTACGAGCAGGCACGCCGCGATGTGGAGCAGGGGCGCGTATGCAGCTACGACAGTTTGGACGATTTCATCAAGGAGATAGAGAATGGCTAAACACTGGCACTCATGCCGACATCTTTGGTAAAAACAAACGATAATCATCATTTTCAAACAACATTTTTCCCCACAAAAACAAAATTTTGTCCGAATCATTTGATGATTCGGGCTTTTTTTGTACTTTTGCAACGTGTTTCGCAAGAGGCACAAGACATCGTTGGTTAAAATTATAGCGTTTGCTATTTATTCGGAATCGTCTTTGAACCTAGGAAATTCAGAAACAAGATTCTCCAAAGAATAAGTCTGCAAATGCCTGCGCTTTGCGTGGGCTTGACTTATCTGGAGATTCGGGCATTTCCTAGGGCCTAAAGACGTGGATGAAGTTTTGTCCACGTTTTATTATGCCCGAAAGTGATTGCCCATTTGCCCGAAAGATAAGCGGACACAGAAAAACGTAAGGCAATTATGGCAAAGGCAGTCAAACAACACGGAAGGGTTTACACGCCCGATTATTTAGTAAGGGTTATCCTCGACTTTGGCGGATACAACAATGCGGTTATCCTAAAAAAGCATGTCATCGACAACAGTTGTGGAGATGGTGCTTTTCTACAAGAAATCGTTAAGCGTTATTGTTCCATATTTCTTGAGAACAATCAAGATTTGAACGAATTGAAAAACGATTTGGAAACTTTTGTGCATGGAATTGAATTGGATGCCGACGAATGTAATTCATGTATTCAAAACTTGGATAAAACGACGGCAGAATTTGGAATTTCGGCAGTTCAATGGGATGTTATCAATGCCGATACGCTGACAATCGACAAATTCAACAAAGGAATGGATTATGTTTTTGGAAATCCGCCGTATGTCCGCGTTCATAATCTCGAAAAAAGCTACGAAGCCGTAAAGCGGTTCAAATTTGCCGAAGGTGGAATGACCGATTTGTTCATTGTGTTTTTTGAAATAGGCTTTAACATGCTGTCGAAAGACGGCGTGATGTGTTTGATTACGCCGAGTTCGTGGTTAAGCAGTAAGGCAGGGAAAAACCTTCGGAAACACATCCAAGTTTATAACAATTTATCGGGATTGATAGACCTTGAACATTTCCAACCTTTTGAGGCTACGACATACACGCTCATTTCGAGATTTCAAAACCCAAAAACGTTTGACAAAATTGAATATTGCACGTTTGACGAGGTAAAATATATAAAACGATTTGAAAATTTCCTTTCGTTGCGAGAAATGAACATCGGAGATTGCTTTTATTTGGCAAGTAGTGAGAAACTTTCAGAATTGAGGGCAATCAAAACGGAACATTCCTATCCGTATGTTTCCGTAAAAAACGGTTTTGCGACTTTGGCAGATAAAGTTTTTATCGGTGATTTTGATTTCAAAAAAGGAACGATTGACATTCTCAAAGCCTCAACGGGAAAATGGAGCAAGTGCATCTATCCGTATGACAAAACGGGAAAACCTTTACCGTTGGAAGAATTCATGAAAAACAAAAAAGCATTTCAGCAACTTCTATCCCACAGCGACAAACTCACAAAAGACAGAGATATTGACGATGATAAATATTGGTATTTGTTTGGTAGAACACAGGCATTGAAGGATGTTTCAAAAATGAAATACGCAATTAACACCATCATCAAAGATAAAAACAGCATCAAACTTGAAAAAGTTGCAGAAGGAAAAGGACTATATAGCGGATTGTATATTCTTTCAGAAATAGAATTTGAGGAAATTCAGGAACTGATTATTTCGGAAGATTTTATTGATTATATCAAATTCTTGAAAAACTACAAAAGCGGAGGATATTATACTTTTTCCTCCAAAGATTTAGAACATTATTTAAACTTTAAATTAAGTAAAAAACATGGACAATCAAGAATTTCTCACAGTCGTCGGGAACTCTTTTAGAAAGTTCCTTGAAACAGGCTCTCGCAGCAATGAAAAACTAAAAATCCTTCACGGTGCAATCGCCAAAGATTTGAAGGAGCGTTTGGGAAATGGCTATTCTGTGCAATCGTTGGGTGTCGGTAATGGCAAGGAAATGAAAATTGACGGACGCTACATTGACAAGGCGGTGGACATCACAATTCTCAAGAATGATAAGCCCATCGCTGGCGTTGGCGTAAAATTCGTGATGCAAAACTATTCGCAGAATTCCAACAATTATTTTGAGAATATGTTGGGCGAAACGGCAAACATCCGTTGCGCCAACATCCCTTATTTTCAGATATTTATCATTCCCGACAAACTGCCTTACTACAAAAAAGACGGAACTATCCAAAAATGGGAAGAGTTTTCGGTTCATAATTCCGAAAAATACCTAACTTTGTCGAAAGATGATATTCAAACTTCGATTCACACACCGACAAAGACCCTGCTTTTTGTCGTGCATTTGCCAGAAATCGAGGAAGAAGTTCACGACAAACGCGAATACACTGATTATTACGAGCAACGCGATGATTTTTTAGTTAGCGAATCTCGTGCTGAGTACGGTGATTTCTCGTCTGCTGTTATTCATAACGACTACGAAGATTTCGCCGAAAAAGTTGTGCATTATATTCACTTTTTGTAAAAAAACTTCAAAGGGTGACAGACTCGCAACGATGTTTCTGTCGCCAATTACTCAAAAGACAGCAACGGGAATGTTGTTTACGAGCTTGATTGTTCTGAAACAACATTGTAATCTTTTACAAAAATCGGGAAGCCTACGGCTGAAAAATCAGCGTGGTTTCCCGATTTTGTTTTTTGAAAAACTTACGCCCCGACAAAATCCAAAGGATTCCGTTTGATGACAAGCGGATAGCGTTCGGGATGGCGAAGGCTGTCGATTTCGAGGTCCACATCAAGGTCGGGCCACTCAATGGCCTCGTCGCCAGACATCTGCACGTTTAGCACGTTGCGGATGGGCGCGTCCTGCATCCAAGGAATGCGGTTGTACGACAGGAAATAGTCGTTTCCCTGCACCGAGAGCATAATGCCTTGGGCGTTAATCATCAATACGCTTGCTTCGCTTTCGCGTTTGAATACTGGACTCATATTTTTTCGATTTCGTCTGCAAAAATACAAAAAGTTTTGGATTTTCGACCGCTATGTCAGTCTTTTTTTATAATTTTGTCGGCAAATTGAAAAAATCTAACGAAAAAAGCGATTATTATGCTGACACTGAAACTGATTAACGAGGAAACCGAGCGCGTGATTCGCGGTTTGGAAAAGAAGAATTTCAAGGGTGCAAAAGAGGCGATCGACGAGGTGCTTGCCGTTGATAAAAAACGGCGCGAGGCACAGCAGACGCTGGACGCAAACCTGAGCGAAGCGAAGAAAATGGCGGCGCAAATCGGTGCGCTGATGAAGGAAGGAAAGCGCGACGAGGCCGAGGGCGTGAAGGAGCGCGTGGCTGCGCTGAAAACGGCGAACAAGGAACTGGAAGAGGCGATGAACAACGCGCAGGAGGAAATGACGCGGCTGCTCTGCCAGATTCCGAACATTCCCTACGACGAGGTGCCTGAAGGCAAGGCCGCTGAGGAGAATCGCGTTGTCAAGTCGAATTTGAAAGAATGTACGGATGCCGACACCGTCGGCAACTGGAATTGCAATCCGAGCCTCCCCCCAGTTGGGGGGAATGAGGGGGGCTATTTGCCCCACTGGGATTTGGCGAAGAAATACAATCTCATCGACTTCGACCTCGGCGTGAAAATCACGGGCGCAGGTTTTCCTGTTTATATCGGAAAAGGCGCTCAGTTGCAGCGTGCGCTCATCAATTTCTTCCTCGACGAAGCCCGCAAGAGCGGCTACACGGAACTGATGCCGCCGACGGTTGTCAATGCGGCGTCGGGCTACGGCACGGGCCAACTTCCCGACAAGGAAGGCCAGATGTATCACTGCGAACTGGACGATTTCTACCTGATTCCGACCGCCGAAGTGCCTGTGACGAACATCTACCGCGACGTGATTCTCGACGAGGCGCAACTGCCCATCAAGAATTGCGCCTACACGCAGTGTTTCCGTCGTGAGGCAGGCTCGTATGGCAAGGATGTGCGCGGTCTGAACCGTCTGCACGAGTTCTCGAAAGTGGAAATCGTGCGCATCGACAAACCCGAACACTCGAAAGAGAGCCACAAGGAGATGTTGGAGCACGTCGAGGGCTTGCTGAAGAAGCTCGAACTGCCCTATCGCGTGCTGTTGCTCTGCGGTGGCGACCAAAGTTTCACGAGCGCCATCTGCTACGATTTCGAAGTCTATTCCGAGGCGCAACAGCGTTGGTTGGAAGTGTCGTCGGTCTCGAATTTCGACACCTATCAGGCCAATCGTCTGAAGTGTCGCTATCGCCACGCCGAGGACAAGAAAATCGAACTTTGCCACACGCTCAACGGCTCGGCTTTGGCTTTGCCGAGAATCGTGGCCGCGCTGCTCGAAAACAACCAGACGCCCGAAGGCATCCACATTCCGAAGGCACTTGTGCCCTACTGCGGTTTTGAAATCATCGATTAAAATTTTGTATTTTACTATTTTTTTCGTAACTTTGCAAACTGAAATCTTCAATTTAAATAAAAAGGTAAAAAAGATGATGACAATTAATGAATTTAACTTTGCCGGAAAAAAGGCAATCGTGCGCGTGGACTTCAACGTGCCACTCGACGAAAATGGTAAGATTACGGACGACACGCGCATTCGCGGTGCTCTGCCGACATTGAAGAAAATCCTCGCCGACGGCGGTTCGCTCATTCTGATGAGCCACATGGGAAAGCCGAAGGGAAAGGTGAATCCGAAACTCTCGCTCGGACAGATTCGCGA
Source organism: Prevotella sp. (assembly GCA_017538195.1). Classification (GTDB taxonomy): domain Bacteria; phylum Bacteroidota; class Bacteroidia; order Bacteroidales; family Bacteroidaceae; genus Prevotella. Next base: position 13,426 of record JAFYJH010000112.1, on the reverse strand, counting down.
GGATGTGGAGAAGGCGCTCGGCGTGGCTGTGGCGTTTGCGCCCGACTGTGCGAAGGCTGCAGAACAGGCTGCTGCGCTGAAATCGGGCGAAGTTTTGCTGCTCGAAAACCTGCGCTTCTATCCCGAAGAAGAGGGCAAGCCCGTGGGCGTGGAAAAAGGTACGCCGGAGTTTGACGAGGCCAAGAAAGCGATGAAAGAGTCGCAGAAAGAGTTCGCCAAGACGCTCGCTTCGTATGCCGACGTCTATGTGAACGACGCATTCGGAACGGCGCATCGCAAACACGCTTCGACGGCTGTCATCGCCGATTATTTCGACGAAAACTCGAAAATGCTCGGCCTGTTGATGGAGAAAGAGGTTGTGGCGATCGACAACGTGCTGAAAAACGCTCAGCATCCGTTCACGGCCATCATCGGCGGCTCGAAGGTTAGCTCGAAACTGGCTGTGATCAAGAACTTGCTCGACAAGGTCGATAACCTGATTATCGGCGGCGGAATGGGCTTCACGTTCATCAAGGCGCAGGGCGGCAGCATCGGCGAATCGCTCCACGAAGACGACCTGATGCCCGAAGCTCTCGGCGTGATGGCGGCTGCAAAGGAAAAGGGCGTGAACCTGAGCCTTTCGGTGCAGACGGTGTGCGGCAACGAGTTCTCTAACGATTCTCCGCAGCAGGTGGTCGATATTTTCCACATTCCCGACGGTTGGGAAGGTATGGATGCCGGTCCGAAATCGTTGGAAAACTGGAAGAAGATCATCTTGGAGTCGAAGACGATTCTGTGGAACGGTCCTGTGGGCGTGTTCGAGTTCGACAACTTTGCTCACGGAACGGGTGAAATCGCCAAGTACGTGGCGCAGGCTACGCAGGAAAACGGCGCGTTCTCGCTCGTGGGCGGTGGCGACTCGGTGGCTGCGGTCAATAAGTTCGGACTGGCCGACAAGGTGAGTTACGTCAGCACGGGCGGCGGTGCAATGCTCGAAGCCATCGAAGGAAAAATCCTGCCGGGCGTGGCTGCCATCAAGGGATAAAAATTCTCTGATATATCAAAAATGAAGCGTGAGTTTTGGGGCTCACGCTTTTTTGTCGTATAAATTCAATTTTTCGACGTTTTTCTTCAAATTTTCAAAGAAAAATTTTAACCTTTCACGATTTTCAGCAATTCATCGCCATCGACCAACATTTGCTCGCCCGTCGCCATATTTTTCAGTGTGAACTTTCCTTCAGCCATCTCGTTTTCGCCTGCGAGAGCCACAAACGGAATCTGTTTGGCATTGGCGAAACTCATCTGCTTCTTCATTTTCGCTGCATCGGGATAGAGTTCTGTTCGGATTCCATTCTCGCGCAAACGCTGCACGACGGGCAGACAATACGCCATCTCGCACTCGCCGAAATTGATGAACAACACTTGCGTCGTGTCGAGGGCGTCGGTCGGATAGGCATTGAGCGCGTTGAGCACGTCGAAAATCCTATCAACACCGAAGGAAATGCCCACGCCGCTCACGTTGGGAAGTCCGAAAATGCCCGTGAGGTTGTCGTAGCGACCGCCGCCTGTGATGCTGCCGATTTCGACATCGAGTGCCTTCACCTCGAAAATCGCACCTGTATAGTAGTTCAAGCCACGAGCCAAGGTCAAATCCAACTCGATTTCGTTCTGCAAGTTCGACTTTTTCAGCGTGTCGAGGATGAAACGAGTCTCCTCCACGCCCTTCAAACCGATTTCAGACGCTTTCAGAACCGTTTCGATGGTAGTCAATTTCTCGTCGTTGCTGCCGCTCAGCGAGATAATCGGCTGAATCTTCTCAATCTGTTCGTCGCTCAGTCCGTTGTTGCGCAGTTCGGCATTGACGGCATCGAGTCCGATTTTGTCGAGTTTGTCGATGGCGACTGTAATATCGACGATTTTATCGGCAGCACCGATGGTTTCAGCAATTCCCGTGAGGATTTTTCGGTTGTTGATTTTGATGAGCACACGCACACCGAAGCGCGAAAACACCGTGTCGATGATTTGCATCAACTCGACCTCGTTCAGCAATGAATCGCTGCCCACAACGTCGCCGTCGAACTGATAGAACTCGCGGTAACTCCCTTTCTGCGGACGGTCGGCTCTCCAAACCGCTTGATACTGATAGCGCTTGAAGGGGAATTGCAGCTCCTCGCGATGCATCACGACATAACGCGCAAACGGCACGGTCAAGTCGTAGCGCAAGCCTTTTTCGCAGATTTTCGCCGCGATGTGCATCGGATTCCGCTCACAGAGTTCCTCGTCGGTCACTTTCGCGAGGCAGTCGCCGCTATTCAGCACCTTGAACAGCAGTTTGTCGCCCTCCTCGCCGTATTTTCCCATCAGCGTTTGCAGCGTTTCCATCGCAGGCGTCTCAATTTGCTGAAAGCCGTAGAGCGCATAGACTTCACGGATTGTGTTGAAAATATAGTTGCGCTTCGCCATTTCCATCGGGCCGAAGTCGCGAGTTCCTTTGGGGATGCTTGGTTTCATTTTTTTATTTTTATAATTTGATTTTCGTCGGCAAAGGTACAAAAAAAAACTGGGACGACGCATTGTTGCCCAGTTTTTTTATTCTGACTTTCGAATGAATCGGTTTTTCCTTTCCTCAATCACTCGTTTATAGCTTCGCTTCATCTTGTCGTTTAAGTAAGAGTTGTCAATCAGCGTATAAACCGCTTGTGGCATCGTCATAAACATATCGAGTACCTGAGCAGCGCGTTTTTTCGGCAAACTGATTCTTTCCGCAAAACGCTCAAAGTCAAGCCTGCAAAGATGGCCTGTTCGGGCATATTCCTCGCTTGGTTCAATGTCGGGGGACAGACCTCCGACAAGTCCTAAGTCGCTACCGCTTTGGATGTGTATGCAGGTGTTGATGAGGTCGTAGGCCGGAGCCAGAAAATATTCCCCGTTTCTGTTCATCAACGAAAAGTTCTTCATGTGGGCGTCCTCGTTGCCGAAAAGATAGTTGAACACCACCATTTTGAAAAACTGTTCCATCTGCGGCATCCAAGCAGGCACGAATTGTTTGATGGCATCGGCTATCTGCGCATAGTTGCCTTGATATTTGAAGTTGCTGTCGCTGCCCTCCTCCGTCATTTGAAGGACGGTGGCAAAGTCTTCTTGCGAGCCTTCCTTCATGCCGTTAATCACGTCGAATCGCTTTGTGATATACACTGGCTGACCGCCCCGACTGAAGCACAATCCGTTGCTGGCAGTGCGTATTCCATAAACCTGCGAGGCAATCTGCATTGTCAGATGCTCGTTGGCGGGAATTTGTTTTCGGGTGGAAAGACTCAAATTGAAGGGTGCAGGCTTCAAAATATAAGTGGCTTGCTCTCCGATGTGTGCCAAACGAATCTTGCCGCTGTCGATAACGGCTGAGAACTTCTCTTGAGCACCAGAAATCGAGATGTTGTTCATATTCTCCACTGCCAGTTGCTGGTCGCGCTCGTTCTCGAAATCAATGTCGATGAAGGGCAAGACCGCCGCGCCGTCGAAAAGTTCCTTGACGGCGTGGGGCGAATAATGGGTGAAACCCGGTCGCAATGTCGATGGACAAACTTCTATTGTTTTCATTCTTTCGCTTTTTTAAGTACAAATTTTCCGATGGCATCCATTCCGCAAATCATCTCCAACATTCCGAAAAAATCGTTTTCGTCCACTTTCTTGGCTCTGCATAGTGCCCTGCGATTGGCTCCTTCGGGCAACATATTGCTGAACACGGGAAAAATGCGGTCAGAATGGAACATTTTCTGGCTTTTCGGCAAATTCACAGAAACGGGAGGCGTTTGGCTGTCGGCGCGAAACGCCTCGTCATAAGTAAACTCATAGCTGCCTCTCGACAACTCAACGAGCCGTCCGGCATATATGCTGCCATAATACACGTCCACTTTCCTCATCGCCTACACTATTTAACAGTTTGTTTCACTTGCAAAACCATTTCCAACCCCACCACATCCAGAATTTTATGCAATGTCTGTAGCGACGGATTGCCTGCACCTCGCTCCAAATCCTTGACCGTCGAGATGCCGACTCCCGAATAATCCGCGAGGTCTTGCTGCGAAATTCCCAACAACGCCCTGCGCTCCTTAATGATTAGTCCTATATTCATCCGAGTATGATTTATCGTACTTTCGCTGCAAATGTAAGAAGAAAAAACGATTCAACAAGCAAAAAGTATGATTTTTCGTACTTTTCTTAATCTTATTTAACTATTTCCCGCTAAACTTTGCAATGATTTCTCTAAAAGCGTTCAAATCTTCGTGGTGTCGCCAGTCGAGGTCGTGGATGTTGCCGTCTTTGTCGATGAGTTTGTAGGTGGGATAGCCGTTGATGCCAATATAGCGTTCGACGGCACTCTGCTGGTCGGCAGGCAGGTTGTAGTGGACGCAGTTTTCGCCCGTCAGGTCGTACTCTTTGATGACGTTCTTCCACGACTCATCGCTGCTGCGGTTGGCAAGATAGAGATAGACGATGTCGTAGTCTTTCAAAGCATCTTTCAACTTGTGCGACTCCTTCAGGGCTGCCTTGCAAGGGCTACACCACGTTCCCCAAATGTCCACATAGATGAGGCGGCCTTTGTACGGCTCGATGATTTTGCGCAGAATCTTCTCGCCGTCGGTCATATTTTCCACATCGGTCGATGGGCGCAGACTGGCTGCATTGGCGAAGTCTTTGTTTTGCAAAGCGAGGTATTTTTCGTGAACAGACAGCACTTTTTGGCGGATCGTGGGCGATTTGATTTCGTCGATAAAGCCCAACTCTTTTTCTGAAAGCGGATAACGAGTTTCGTCCATCTGTTGGCAGAACATACGTGCCTTGCAGATGTCGCGCAAATCTGGGTCGGCATAGAGCGAGTCGATGAGTTCGGATTCGGTGGCAAAGGGATTGAAATGTTTTGGCACAGCCTCTTTCATTTTGTCACTTTCAGTGAGATTCACTATCTTGTCCTTCATACCTTCATATCGTTTGTCGAGTTCCTGATACTCCGACTGGCTTGCGCCTTGATAGTCTTTGTACATCTGTTCCCACGTGTCGATAATTTCGTGTTCCTCGTCGGTGAACTCCACCAGACCTTTTTCTTCCATCTTGCGCAAGGATTCTGGAAGTAGCATCTGCTGCCGCATTTCCGGGTTGGCGTTTTTCGCGTTGTAAAGGTGGTAAGAAAGCAAAAAATTGATGCGGTCGATGGTATAGGGTTTCCGCATGTTTTTCCATAGCGTGCTGTCCACATATTCCGTGACCTCGGCAGGCAAAAAGTTTTGTTCTTTCATGTGCATGGAAGACATCATCACCTGTTCGGCCATGTTGCATACCAAACTCATGCGGTGATAGTCCTCAAAGCGACGCGAGTACGTGGGATGGGCAGCCAGAAGTGCGTCTAAACGGGCGGTGTTTCGCTCGTACATTCCTTTCCACTTGTCTTTAAACGCAATGACTCGCTCGGCGGTCATGCCATTATCTGGCTGTTCATATTCCATTCCTTCCATAAAGCGATGGGCAAATATCTCATTTTGCACACGGGCATTGCTTCCCATCATCAGTTGCTGTCCAGTCTTGAAATCGTGTAAAAAGAAGTAGGTTTCGCCGGGTTCCAATATGCTGACGGCATATAATCGCTCCCAGTCCAATGAAACCATCTGTGTGTTTTCTATGGGCATTCTCACCTCGAAACGACCGAGCGAATCCAATTTTCCGTATGCATTGACATTTTTATGGATGAAGAAGATACTGCTCGCCTGTACCTCAATCTCCTTGCCTTTCTGCCAAGCTTCCTTAGGCATATCCTTCAGCCAACCGACAATAGTCACCGTGTCGTTCTGATAGCCATTGTCTTTGAACGCCGAAAGGTCTTTCGTCGAATAGTCGGGCAGATTTTTTCCCGTAATCGGACTGCAAACGATGGGTTTCTCGTTGCCGACGGCAATCGTGCGAACACCTTTTTTGAGTTTGCCGACGCGAATCGTCGTGCCGTCGGTGAGGGTCAGCGTGTAGGCATCCTTCTTTTCAATCTGGCTGGCGATGTCCCACACCTGATTACGATAGATGACGTGCTTCGGCGCAAAGCCAATGAGCCAGTCGCCCGTCGCGTCGTTACGCCAATAGGTATCGGCGATGCCGTCGGGCACACAGTCGGCATTGCGGATGTTCAATAATGAAAATCCATCGGGCGACACATAGTCGAATTTCTTCGTATTCATCGGCAGGGGCTCAAACGTGAAAATCATATAGAGCGTGTCCGATTGAAACGAATATTTCTTGTCCTTTTCAAAGACGACGGGCTCTTTGTTCAGTCCCTCTTTCATGGCGAACCCTTTGATGGGATACTCCTTGCCATCGGCCTTCAGCATGTCGCCAATAGGAAAATCCCACTGATAGCCTTTCCTCGGAAAGTAGATGCGCATGACAACATCCGTGCGGTCGTTGTAGAAACCTACTTGTGTCACTTTGAGCGTGGGTACCGGCGTATAACTCGTAACCACGTCGTTCCAAACTTTTTCTCCTTTTTTCGCCTGCCCTGCGATTGCGACGAGGGCGAGCAGCGCGGTAAAAATAACTTTTTTATTCATAGTGTTTTATTGATAATTTATTTTGAAAGAATCAAGTAAAGCCTTATACTGGTCTTGGGCGGTGAGGCAGGTGTCGGTCAGGAAGCCATCGACGCGCCCCCATTCGCCGAGACCGCGATAATAGAACATTTTGAGTTCGTCGGTGATGATGAACGGCACGATGCCGTTTGCCAGACATTCCTTGAACATCAGCAGGCGACCGATGCGACCGTTGCCGTCTTGGAAAGGATGAATCCGCTCGAAGCGCACGTGGAAGTCGAGAATGTCCGTCAGCGTCTTCCGCTTGGTGCGATGATAGGCGCGAATCAAAGCCTTCATCTGTTGGTGAACTTCATTCGGCGGACAAGTTTCCCGTCCTCCGACTTCGTTGGCGAGACGCTTGTAGTCGCCCACCGCAAACCAGTCTTTCCGACTGTCGGACGTGCCCGTTTTCAGCATCAGGTGGAGTTGCTTGACGAGGCTTTCCGTCACGGGTTCTTCCGCGTGGTCGATGATGAAGTCGATGCAATGGAAGTGGTTCACGGTTTCAACAATGTCATCCACATTGACTGCCGCATCGGTCATTCCGATGGTGTTTGTCTCGAAGATATAGCGCGTCTGGTCGTGCGTCAGGCGACTGCCTTCGATGTGGTTGGAATTGTAGGTCAGGTCGATCTGCGTCCGATGATAGATGCCGCCCTTCAGTCGGGAAGCCTTCTGTTCGCGCAGCATCGCCAACAGGGGCGACAACTTTTTTCGAGTCGCTCCGCGTCGGGGCAGAACGGCATCCGCAGGGATGTTCCACGTTTTACCTGTGAGGAAAATTCCCTCTATCTTTCCATTCGCACAGTAGTTGCGGGCCGTGCGTTCCGAAATGCCGAATTTCTCGGCAAATTGCTTCACTGAAATGTATTCCATCGTTTCTATCGGCAAGTTTTTACTTCATTTTCTGCCGCAAAGTTACTGATTTTTGCCGATAACGGCAAGAAATTCGCGTCAATTTTCATTCTTCTTTCTCTTTCTTCGGTTTCTGACTGAATCGATAGCTGACCGTCAGCAGGGCGTAGCGGCGCATAGAGTTGGTCCACCACTCGGTGCGACCCTGCGAACTGATGTAGTACTGAACGTTGGAAACTTGCCTGAGAAGGTCGTAGCCACGCAGTTTGAAAACCCAACGACCCTGCTTGATCGACTTCGTGAGCGTGGCATCCCAATAGAGGCGGTTGTCGTTCATTTCCTCGTCGGTGTAGCCGCGGCGCGAGTGCATCGACAGGTCGGTTTCAAACGTGAAGTTCCACGGCAGTTTATACGTTCCGTTCATACCGTAGGAGAAGTCCCAGACATCGGTGGGCTGTTCGCCGAAGGTGATGTTGCGGTGGATGTGGCGATAGGTAACATTGCCGACCGCGCTGAGGCTGAGCTTGCTTTTCTGGAAACGGACATTCGGGCTGTAACTGACAAGCGAAGTTCCCACGCGGCTGAGTTCGGCTTCGCTGCTGTTCGTCGTGTTGGTGTGGCTCGTGCTTTTCGTGTATCGGTAAGACAGGTCGTTGCCGATGAACCACGTTTTCTTCTTGTCGAGCGCACGGCTCCAGTTCACCGAAGAACTGACGTTCCAGTTGCCGCCGCTGATGTTCTCTGGGCGATAGATGCGCACGCCCGTCGTCGGGTCGTAGGTGTAGCCATAACTTTCCGTGTTTTGCGTCAGGCTTCCGTTGAGCGAGAATCGGATGGTCTGGCTGATGCTGTCGTTTCGCAGGGTGTATTCAGTGTTCCAGCTGTGCTGATGGCTTTGTTTCAAGTCGGGATTTCCGAGGAAGATGTTCAGCGGGTCGCTCGTGATGGGACGGTCAATCAAATTGGTAACGGAAGGTGTCGATGACCACGTGTAGTATTGTGCGGAAATATTGTGTTTCCCATCGTCGCTTTGCAGATAGGCATAGACGCTTGGGACGAATTGCGTGTAGTGGCGAGTGAGCGAAGTCGTGAGCGGTTCACTCGTGTAGTCCATCTGCTCCCGAAGAAATCTGAAGCGTAAACCGGCATTGAAATTGAAATACCATTCCGTCCAGTCTTTGTAACAGTAGAAGCCAATTCCCGGCTGCCAACTCAAAGTCTGCTTGCGCTGCTCGTAGCTGTTTTGCGCGTCGAAAATATAGTCGATGCTGTCGCGCAGATATTCGTGGTTATCGCTCTGGCTTGTACTCTTTTCAATATAGATAGAAGGCGTAATGTGGATTTTTTTCGTCGGTTTATATTGGTAACTCAACCCTCCCCGATAGCGATATTGATGGGAAGGCGAATTCGTGCGGCGGTCGCGGATGTCTTGCGTGCCCAATTGATGATAAACGTAGTGGTTCAAACTCAACACTTCCGGCGTTTTGTAACGAGTGAAAGAGCCGTCGAAATCGAACGAGATATAATCGCCCGACAGAAACCGATAAGCCAAGCCGCCGTTGGCAGATCCCCTGAAGTTCTCCGACTTACCGCGCGAACGAGACCAAGTGCTGTTGATGCTGTCTTGGAAAAGGGCATCGGAAGTGCTCAGGCTCCATCCCTCGCTCTCGGATGAACCGCGTTGGTAGTTGAGCGAAAAAGTGGTGGAAAAGCGGAACTTGCCTGTCGAGCGGAACGAATTTTCCAGCGAAAAACTGCTGGGCTTGCTGCGCCCTGCGCCCTCCGACTTTCCGAAGGTACTGATTTCGTTCATAAAGGTTTCGCTCTGGCTGCGCCTTTCCGTGAAATCGTTGCTCCACGTGGCGTTCACCTCGGTAGAGTTCGTCAGTTTGTCCTCTGGTGCCTGATAGACGAACTGGCCGCCCACCTGCTTGAAATGATTGTCGCCGGTCTGACTTGTACGGTCGTTGTATTCGCCCCTCCAGTCGCTGTAATGCATCGACTCGTTGATGTTGTTCAAACCGCCGAAGGCAACGGCGCGGGTGCGGTCGCTGAAGCGCAGGCCGAAGCCTTTCAGCTTATAGCGCCAGTCGCCACCGTCCGACGGACCGCCGCCTGCCTCGACATTCGCCGAGCCGCCGATGCTGTATTCGCGCTTCAAAACAACGTCCATCGTGTATTCCTTCTTGTTCTCGTCGTCGATGCCGAGATATTTGTTCAACTCCGTCTGCTTGTTATATACCTTGATGTTCTTCACCGTGAAATGCGGCAGGTTCTCCAGCATAATCTTGTTCTTGCCCTTGAAAAAGTCGGCGCCGTTCAGCGTCAGGTTCTGGATTTTCTTGCCATTCACGAAAATTTCGCCGTTGTCCTTCAACTCCACGCCCGGCAACTGCTTGATCAGTCCGTCGAGCATCGAGCCTTCGGGCACGTTGAACGCATCGGCGTTATAGACCAACGTGTCGCCCTTCCAAACCATCTTGATTTTCGTGGCCTTCACCTCCACTTCGCCCACCGAGCCGCCTTCGAAATGGCTTGCCTTCGCCGATTTCTTCAGATAGACCTTCGGTCCGTCGATGTCCGTGCTCCGCCGACCCACGCGCTTCATTTCAAAGTCGGCAAAGGCCGTTTCGTAGTTCGGATGCTCCATTTTCAGGATATACTTCGCAGGCTGTCGGCTGATGGCGAAAGAATAGTTCGTTGTGGCAACCGACCGTCCTGCGCCGCTGTAATAACTCATTTTCCACACCTGCGTCTTGCTCACAACCGTCGAGTCCTCGCGCATCAGCGTCACCGTCACTTCGGGAATGGCTGCCTTCGTGAAACCGTCGGCCACCGTTCCGCGCAAAGAAATCAAATCACTCTTCTTGACTTTCGGACTTTCCACTTTCGTGCTGTCCACCTTTGTCGTGTCCACTTTCGTACTGTCCGCTTGTCCGTAGGCTGCGATTGCGACGAGGGCAAACAGCGCGGAAAAAATCATTTTCTTGTTCATTCGGTCATTGTTTTTGGGAAAAAGCACAGGGCGCATCACTGCGGCCCGTGCTCACGTGTTATGAAGATTATATGAAATGTCGCTTTATCGTTTTTTTCTGCCAGTAATTAGGTATTGGTTCGCCTGTAGTTCGCTGACAGGAATGTTTTCTATTATCTCAAGAGGTGCCCAACCTGTAGTGCCGGGAACATACTCTGGTTGTTTGTCTTCTCCGATGTCGATGTGAGTGCAGTTTTTGGGCAGCGGTGGATAGATGCCCACCGAGTAGATGTACTTGCCCTCACTGCCTTTTATCCAGTAGTTTACGTCGAGCGGTGCGCCCACGTGTTCCTTGATGTAATATTTCTTTCCAGTCTTGCTGTTGCGGATAAACTCTGTAGAACTTGAAGAGAAATACATTGCATCCCAATGAACCTTGTAAATGGTAAACACATAGGTTGCTTTCTTGGTACACCAGATTGCCGTGCGCTCTACGAGGCTGCCATAGTTCGGTGCTACGGTGCAAGCGGGTTTATAAGAAGGCCAAGTTGCGTAGTCCATCGGGTCGTAGTTTTCTTGCATTGAGAGCAGTTGGGGTTCCATTTCGATTCCCTCAAGGTCGGATTCTTTGTCATATTGTATCCGTTTGTCGCTTTGTGCCATCATCGCTGCGCCCATCGAAAGGCAAATGAGCAGCGTGGCAAGTCGTTTCGTTGTTTTCATAATTCAAAATTTAATGGGTTATTTTTTCTTATTTTTTAAAGCTTCATCTATCAAATCGACCATAGTTTTTAAATCATTGACATCCACCGCCATCATTTCTCTAAGGTCTTTTTCAGTTACCGTAGGTTGGGGCGTATTCAAAGCTTTGTTTTTGATAAATCTTTTAAATTCATCTTGACTAATCAAGCCGTTCTCTAACTGCCTCCTTCTCTCTATCAACTCATTAAAAAAATCAAGATAGGGTATAATTTCTGTGACCTCCTTTTCCTTTAACCATTTTTTTAAATCAATGATGTCTTTTTCCGTTAATTTAGGTACTGTCGCCGTCAAATCTTCATCTTTGATAGTGATGATTTCGTCGTCATTTTTAACTTGCACCCTTGCCTGAGGCAAACGGGCGTATGTAATCACGACTTTTCCCTTGTAGGTTTTTTCCGTGACGGGCGTTTTGACCAATTTCCCGTTATTTTCCTTCAACTTGAAGGGAACGTTTTGTTCTATCCACTCCAAGGCATAGGCGAAACGGTGGCTTTTGGTGGTTTCGAGGGTGTCGAGGAAGTTCACGATGGTGTAGTTGCTGCGCTCGCTTCGTCCCAGTTCCACCAGTCGGCTGGGGTCGTCGCCGATCAGGATGTCGTGCCAGTCCATACGGCCTGCCGTGTGGGTTTTCACATAATAGCACTGCTCCGACGACGAGTTTTCCTCCATCGTTTGCGACAACTGCTTGATGTGGCTCAACATACTGGCATCGCAGGTGAAATCCCAAATCTCGCACGTCGATTTCATCGGGTTGCCGGGCTTGCTCAAGTCGCGTTCTCGGATGACACTTTCAGAGGTGGAAATGCCGGGCGTGGCAAGAAACTCCCTGAAGGCTTGTTCAACCGCTCTGTTTTGTGCTGCTGCTGCAAGGCTCACGGCCCACAGGAGCAGGCTTAGTCTGATTGTTCTCATAAGATTTTATTTTAATTGGTTATTTAACTTTGTTGCGTTCTCACTTTTCCGGCTGTCGCCTCTTTTTCATTGTGCGTCATAATGGTTAAAACCAGTTCCAGACAGCGTTGCTTCATTTCCTCCTTGTGCGCCGCCTGCCGCCTGTGGGTGGCCTTTTCCAACTCTAATTCGGCGTAATGGAGTTGTTCCTTGATGTCAATTTCTTTTTGGGTGAAAAATCCTTTCTTGGTGACAATCTCCGTGTTTTTTATCTCCTCAACCCTGTTCTCATCCTTTTTTTCGGGAACAGGCTGAGGTTGAATTTGTGGCTGTGGTTGCGGCTGCGGCTGAGCGTTGGAATGAACTTTTCGCGTCGGCGATGAATTGACTGACAGCAACTTGTTGGGCTGCATTTTCTTCGCATCCGACTCAACTTGCGCTTGGATGACTTTCGTCGTCGTGTCCTGTAGATGATTTTTCTCCGTCTGCGCTTCCGCCAACGGCATTTCTTTCGGCTCCACGCGAACATTATTATAATAATGTATCGTCAGCAACAGGGCGACGCTGGCGGCTGCGATGGCCCCCACCAACCTCCCCCAGTAGGGGAGGCTTTTGATTCTCCCCTCCCTACGGGGGAGAGGCCTCTCCATCCGCTGCATCAGGCGGTCGGCAAAGTCGGCAGACAACTGCGGCGTGTCGGAATACTTGCGCCGTAGGGCTTCGCGAAGGTCGGTATCTTTATAGTTTGTCATATTTTCTGAAGTTGTTTGAATAGTTTTCTGCGGATTCGGTAGAGGCGGTTCGCCAAGGCGTGAGCGGTCGCGTCCATAATGAACGCACATTCGTCGAGCGGACGGTTTTCGAAGTAGTAGAGCGTGAGCAGCAGTCGCTCGTCGGGCGGCAGGTCGTCCATCAGCAGTTCCAGTTGGCGTATGCGCTCCTCGCTGCCTGTGGACAGTTCCGCTGCCAGTTGCTCCTCGCTGAGGTCTGTCTGCAAGACCTCCGTGTCTTCTATCGAGACGATGAGCGGACGGCGGCGTTTCAGGAAGTCGAGCGTCAGGCGGTAGGCGATTCGGCAGAGCCACGTGCCGAGCGACGCGCGACTGGGGTCGTAGCTCCCGATGTGGCTGAAGGCTCGCAGGAAGGTGTCTTGCGTCAGTTCCTCGGCATCCATCGCGTTGCCGACCTGACGGACAATCATCGCGAACACCTGCTGCCCGTAGCGACCGACCATCAGGCTCTGTCCTTTCCTCTCGCCGTCTGCCACGGCTTCTATGATTTCCTTGTCCGTATTCACGCTTGTTTTTTATGTATCTCTACTTGTTATACGACCGTTTTCGGGAAATATCCCGCT
>JAFYJH010000111.1 GCA_017538195.1 Prevotella sp. | reverse complement strand
CAATGTAGTCATAGCTATGATTTGTTTGTTGTCGGGTGCAAAGATAACAAAAATGTTGCACACGCGCAACACTTTTTAAAAAAAATGCTGTTTCTGCGCAACATTTTTTCTTTCAAAAAATTTTTGGGGTGATAAACAAAGCGATATTTTCGCCAACGGACACTTAATTTTTAATCCGTTTTGCGGTTTTTAATATTATTTAGGTCGCAAGATTGCGCCACTCTCTGAAAAATGTTGTAATTTTGCACGAAATTTGTACAAAAAACAATTAGAAGGAGAAAATTATGGCAGAATCAATCGATATCCGCGAACTGAACCTGCGGATTGAACAAGAGAGTGGATTCGTAACGAATCTGGTGACGGGAATGAACCGTGTCATCGTCGGGCAGCGGCATCTGGTGGACTCGCTGCTCATCGGTTTGCTGAGCGACGGACACATCCTGCTTGAAGGTGTTCCAGGATTGGCTAAGACGCTGGCTATCAAGACTTTGGCGCAACTGATTGACGCGGACTACAGCCGTATTCAGTTCACGCCCGACTTGCTTCCGGCTGACGTCATCGGAACGATGATCTACTCGCAGAAAGAGGAGAATTTCTTGGTGAAGCGCGGTCCGGTGTTCGCGAATTTCGTACTGGCCGACGAAATCAACCGTGCGCCGGCGAAGGTGCAGAGTGCGCTGCTCGAAGCGATGCAGGAGCATCAGGTGACGATTGGCGAAAAGACGTTTGCGCTGCCCGATCCGTTCCTCGTGATGGCGACGCAGAACCCGATTGAGCAAGAAGGAACGTATCAGTTGCCAGAGGCGCAGGTCGATCGTTTTATGCTGAAAGTGGTCATCGGCTATCCGTCGTTGGAGGAGGAAAAACTCATCATCCGCGAGAATTTGGCGGGTGCGCTGCCCGAAGTGAAGCCCGTGACGACTGCCGAGGAGATTCTTCGTGCGCGTCGCATCGTGGGCGAGGTTTATATCGACGAGAAAATCGAGCAATACATCGCCGACATCGTCTTTGCCACGCGCTATCCAGAGCGTTACAGCCTGCCCGAAGTGAAGGATATGATTACGTTTGGCGGTTCGCCCCGTGCGTCGATCAATTTGGCGAAGGCGGCTCGTGCGTATGCGTTCATCAAGCGGCGCGGCTACGTGGTGCCGGAGGATGTTCGCGCCGTGGCCCACGATGTTTTGCGCCATCGCATCGGACTGAGTTACGAGGCTGAGGCTGCGAATATCACGAGCGAGGAAATCGTGTCGAAGGTGATTAATAAGGTGGAGGTGCCTTAATAATTGATAATTGACAATTGATAATTGACAATTGGAAACACAAGAGTTAATCAAAAAGGTCCGAAAAATCGAGATTAAGACGCGCGGATTAAGCTCGAACATCTTTGCAGGCCAGTATCACACGGCTTTCAAAGGGCGCGGTATGGCCTTCAGCGAGGTGCGCGAATACCAGTTTGGCGACGATGTGCGCGACATCGACTGGAACGTGACGGCTCGATTCCATCGGCCCTACGTGAAAGTGTTCGAGGAGGAGCGCGAACTGACGGTGATGCTGTTGGTCGATGTCAGCGGTTCGCTCGATTTCGGAACCGTGCGCCAAATGAAGCGCGACATGGTGACGGAGATTGCCGCCACGCTTGCGTTCTCGGCGATTCAGAACAACGACAAAATCGGCGTCGTGTTCTTTTCCGACCGCATCGAGAAATATATTCCGCCGAAAAAAGGCCGCAAGCACATCCTTTACATCATCCGCGAAATGCTCGACTTCACGCCCGACAGCAAGCGCACCGACGTGTCGATGGCCGTCGAATTTCTCTCGCAGGTGATGAAGCGGCGTTGCACGGCCTTCCTTTTGAGCGATTTCTACGATTCCGAGTTGAGGCGACAAGACCCGAAAGCCCGAAACAGCGCGTCGGAAAGCCGTTTGGAGCGCGTTCTGACGATGGGAAACCGCAAGCACGACATCGTGGCGATTCAAGTCTATGACCGTCGGGCGAAAACGCTGCCCGACATCGGTCTGATGAAGGTTCGCGACGCAGAAACAGGCCACGAAATGGTGATTGACACGAGTTCGGCGAAGTTCCGCCACGCCCACACTCGCTATTTTATGGACAATCAGGAGAAACTGCGGCAGATTTTCGCGAAAAGCAGTGTCGATTGGACATCCGTCGGCACCGACGAGGACTATGTAAAGGCATTGATGATGCTATTTAAGAAGAGAGGGTAAAGCCCCCTCCCACCTCCCCCCAACGGGGGAGGAGATTGACGAAAAAAAAATAAAACAACATATAAAGGATTCAAATTGAAGAAGATTTTAACAATAATCAGTTTTTTGACGCTCATTCTGGCGCAGAGCAGGGCGCAGGGCGTTTTCGTCGAGCAGAAAATCGACTCGATCGGTATTTTCATCGGTCAGCAGGCACACGTGACGGTGACGGTGACTGCCGACGAGAACGCGCAGGTGGCGTTTCCCGACTGGAAACCGAGGACTTTCCTCGTGCCCGGCGTGGAATTGTTGGCGGTTGAAATCGATTCCGCCAAGGCCGACAACGGTCAGAAAAGCCGTTTGCGCCGCCTGACCATCACGAGTTTCGACGAAAATCTCTATGCGCTGCCGCCCGTCGAGGTGAAAGTGGATGGGAAGCCCTACAAAAGCGAACAACTCGCCCTGAAAGTCGTTACGATGGATGTCGATACGCTGCATCCCAACGAATTTTTCCCGCCGAAGGACGTGCAGGACAATCCCTTCCTGTGGAGCGAGTGGAGCGGCCTGCTCTGGCTGAGTCTGCTCATCGTTGCGCTCTGTGCGCTCGGCGTTTGGCTGCAACTTCGCCTGAAAACCAACAAACCCATCATCACGAGCATCAGAATCATCAAGAAAATCCTGCCGCATCAGCGTGCGATGAAGGCCATCGAGGAAATCAAGGCCGAGCACATGACGGCGTCGGACGACCCGAAGGAATACTACACGCGACTGACCGACACGCTTCGCCAGTACATCAACGAGCGATTCGGCTTCAACGCGATGGAGATGACGACTTCGGAAATCATCGACAACCTGCAAAAAAGCGGCGACCAGACGATGATCGGCGAGTTGAAAGACCTCTTCGAGACCGCCGACCTCGTGAAATTCGCCAAATATTCGACGCTCATCGGCGAAAACGACCTCAACCTCGTGAATGCCATCAACTTCATTGACCAGACGAAACTCGAAGGACAGCCTACGGAGGAAAGAATCGTGCCGCAGTTGAGCGACGACGACAAGAAAACGCAACAAAATCGCATGGTCATCAAGACGCTGCTCGGCATCATCGCCGTGGCGGTTGTCGTACTGACGATTTATGTCATCTATCAAGTCGTGCAACTTTTGTAAGGTTAAAAGGTTAAAAGGTTATAAGGTTAAAAGGTAAAAAAGTAAACTCTCAACTCTCAATTATAAAAAATGGAATTTGCAAACAAAGAATATTTCCTGCTGCTACTGTTGCTGATACCTTATTTATTTTGGTACTTCAAATACAGGAAAAAAAGCGAGCCGACGCTGCGGATGAGCGACACCAACGCCTACCGATTCGCGCCGAAAAGTTGGCGGATGAGGCTGCTCAACCTGCCGATGCTGCTGCGGTTGTTGGCCTTCACGCTGATTGTCTTCGCCTTAGCGCGTCCGCAAACCCGAAATTCGTGGAAGGAACGCACGACCGAGGGCATCGACATTATGCTGGCGATGGACGTTTCGACCTCGATGCTCGCCGAAGACCTAAAACCGAACCGAATGGAGGCCGCGAAGAGCGTCGCCTCGGAATTCATCGCCGACCGTCCGAACGACAACATCGGACTGACGATTTTCGCCGGCGAAGCCTTCACGCAGTGCCCGATGACGACCGACCACGCCTCGTTGCTCAACCTCTTGCAAGGCGTGCGCACCGACATAACCGCCAGCGGATTGATGTCCGACGGAACAGCCGTGGGAATGGGCTTGGCCAACGCCGTTTCGCGCCTGAAAAACTCGAAGGCGAAGTCGAAAGTGGTGATTCTGCTGACCGACGGCTCGAACAATATGGGCGACCTCTCGCCGATGACGAGTGCGCAAATCGCGAAAAGCCTCGGCATCCGCGTCTATACCATCGGCGTGGGCACGAACAAGGCCGCGCCCTATCCGATGCCAGTGGCTGGCGGTGTGCAGTATGTGAACATTCCCGTGGAAATCGACACGAAAACGCTGTCAGACATCGCTGCGGCGACCGAGGGCAACTTCTATCGTGCCACGAACAACCGCGAGTTGAAGCAAATCTACAAGGACATCGACGTGCTGGAAAAGAGCAAGATGGACGTGAAAAAGTTCTCGAAACGCCACGAGGCTTTCCTGCCCTTCGCGCTTGCCGCCTTCGTCGCGCTGTTGCTCGAAATTCTGCTGAGAATGACGGTTTTAAGGAGGATTCCGTAGTTATAGTGAATAGTGAATAGTGAGTAGTGAATAGTTATGATTACATTTTCGTGATGAGTGGAGAATGAAGAATGAAGAATGTAAAATTGTCAAATAGATAAAATTACTTCCCTTCGGTCAGTGACCGTTGGTTGTCAAATAGTAAAATAGTAAAATAGTAAAATCGTCAAATAAATAGTACATTGTACATAGTTAAATTGTAAATTAAAATATTGTGTTTAGATTTGAAAATCCGATATACCTCTGGCTGTTGCTGCTGATTCCCATTCTCGCGCTCGTGCGATTCTGGGGATGGCGACAGCGCATCAAGAAACTGCGGAAATTCGGCGACCCGACGCTGCTGAAAGAACTGATGCCCGACATCTCGAAAGTCCGTCCGTCGCTGAAATTCTGGCTGTTGCAGGCGGCTCTCGCGCTGCTGATAGTGATGCTTGCGCGTCCGCAGATGGGCACGAAGATTTCGCGAGAGAAGCGTCATGGCATCGAAACCATCATCTGCCTCGACATCAGCAACTCGATGTTGAGCGAGGATGTTGCGCCGTCGCGTCTGCAAAAGAGCAAAATGCTCGTCGAAAACCTCGTCGATCACTTCACCAACGACAAAATCGGCCTCATCGTCTTTGCTGGCGACGCCTTCGTGCAACTGCCGATTACGAGCGACTACGTGTCGGCGAAAATGTTCCTTCAGAACATCGAGCCCTCGCTCATCGATATGCAGGGAACCGACATCGCTCGCGCCATTTCGCTCGCATCCAACAGCTTTACGCAGCAGGAGAAAATCGGTCGCGCCATCATCGTCATCACCGACGGCGAAGACCACGAGGGCGGTGCGCAGGAAGCCGCCGAAACAGCCCGAAAAAACGGCATCAACGTGTTTATTCTCGGCGTTGGCGACACGAATGGCAGTCCGATTCCCGACGGCGAAGGCGGCTATATGCGCGACGATCGGGGCGAGGTCGTGATGACGGCTCTGAACGAGGCGATGTGTCAGGAAGTGGCGCAGGCTGGACAGGGCAAATACATCCACGTCGATAACACGAGCGACGCGCAGGAAACGCTGAACGACGCGCTCACGAAATTGCAGAAAGGCGAAACCGACAGCGTCATCTACAGCGAATACGACGAGCAGTTCCAAGCATTCGGAATCCTCGTTCTGCTCTTGCTCATCGTCGAGGCTTGCATCCTCGAAAGTCAGAATCCGCTGACGCGAAAATGGTCGCTGTTCAGGAGGACGACTTCGTCTAAATGAAATTCGACTTCGTCTAAATGACAAATGATAAATGATAAATGAAAAAATGATGTGTAGAAGAATATTTTTGAAAATAAGTCGAAACCGATGGATGATGATCGTGGTTTTGTCATTGGTCATTTCCCATTTTTCCATGGACGCGATGGCTCAAGCCGACCGTCAGCATATCCGACAGGGCAATAAACTCTATCGGCAGGAGAAATATGACAAGGCCGAAGTGGAGTATCAGAAGGCGTTGGCGGCCAATCAGCGCAATCCGCAGGCGCATTACAACCTCGGTTGCGCGATGATGATGCAGCAGAAAGACTCGGCGGCCATCGTGCAGTTCGAGAACGCCGGAAAACTCGAAACCGAGCCGTTGCGCAAGGCGATGGTTTATCACAATATGGGTTGGATTTGCCAGAAGCATCAGATGTACGGCGAGGCTATCGAAGCCTACAAGGAAAGCCTTCGCAACAACCCGAATGACGACGAAACGCGCTACAATCTGGCTCTCTGTCAGCGTCAGCAGAAGAAAAATCAGCAAGACCAGAATGACGGTGGAAAAGACGATAAGAAACAAGACGAAAACAAGGATAAAAAAGACCAAAAAGAGCAGCAGGACAAGCAAAATCAGCAGCAACAACAGCCGCCGAAGGAGCAGATGAGCAAGGAAAATGCCGAGCAACTGCTCAATGCGGCGATGCAAGAGGAAAAGGCGACGCAGCAGCGAATGAAAAAGGCAATGCAGCATCCGAATCGCCGTCGGTTGCAGAAGAATTGGTAAAAATAATGAAGAGTGAAAAATGAAGAGTGAAGAATTTTTATTTTATACAGTTCAAAAGATGATGAAGATGGAAACAAAAATGGGGTGGCGGATGCTCAGTTCCAAATGGTTCGTAGCATTCTTCATTCTTCATTTTTCATTCTTCACTTCTTTAGCGCAAACCCTGACCGTTTCAGCCCCTGCGCAGGTGTCGGCAGGCGAGAATTTCCGCATTTCCTACACCGTCAGCACGCAGGATGTCGAAGATTTCCATTCGGGCATCCATTCGACCGATGTCGCCGAAATCATCGCAGGTCCATACACCTCGACGCAGTCGCGCTACCAAATGACCAACGGCCACGCCACTTCGTCGTCGTCAATCACCTATACCTACACGCTCTACGCCTTGAAAAACGGCACGTTCAGCGTACCTGCGGCGACGGCGACGGTCGGCGGAAAGCAGATTCAGTCGAAGGCGACGAAAGTCACCGTGACGGGAACGGCGCGACAGCAGAGCGGACCGCCCGATATGCACCAAGACAACGAGCCGCAGATGCGCGCAGCAGGCTCGAAAATCTCTGGAAACGACCTGTTTATCAAGGTGAGCGCGAACAAACGCCGCGTACACGAGCAAGAGCCGGTTCTGCTGACTTACAAGGTCTATACGCTCGTCGATTTGACGCAGTTGAACGGCAAAATGCCCGACCTGACGGGCTTCCACACGCAGGAAATTCCGCTGCCGCAGCAGAAGAGTTTCCACGTGGAGCAGGTGAACGGAAAACCCTATCGCTGCGTGACGTGGAGCCAGTATGTGATGTATCCGCAGATGACGGGAAAACTCGAAATTCCGAGCATCACGTTCAAGGGAATCGTCGTGCAGCAAAACCGCTCGGTTGATCCCTTCGAAGCCTTTTTCAACGGCGGTTCGGGCTATGTCGAGGTGCATCGCGACATCGTCGCCCCAAGTCTGACGATTCAAGTCGATCCGCTGCCTGCGAAGCCTGCGAATTTCTCTGGTGGAGTGGGGCAGTTGAACATTTCCGCACAAATCGACAAGACCGAAGTGAAGGCTGGCGACCCGATTTCGCTGCGCGTCGTCGTCGGTGGAACGGGCAACTTGAAACTCATCAAACAGCCGACGGTCGATTTCCCGAAAGATTTTGACAAATACGACGCGAAAGTAACCGACAAAACGAAACTGACGGCCAACGGTGTCGAGGGAAATATGATTTTCGACTTCCTCGCCGTGCCGCGCAATCAGGGAAAATACACGATTCCGCCTGTCGAACTCGTCTATTACGACACCTCGGCCAATGCCTATCGCACGGTGAAGTCGCAGGCTTT
>JAFYJH010000017.1 GCA_017538195.1 Prevotella sp. | reverse complement strand
ACTCCTGAACTCCTTGAATCCCCCTTAACTCCTGAACTCCTTGAATCCCCCTTAACTCCTGAACTCCCTGAACTCCTGAACTACTTATCATACGGCATATACCGCAGTCCCACGACCGGCCCGACGATGTTCGCGCCCTTGTTCGGACGATTCAGCGCACCGTTGCTGTGGTGGTAGAACTCGACGCCCGCCATCATTCCCCAGTCGTCGGCGAAGCGATAAGTCGCGTGCAGACCGCCCGTGAAATAGATGAGGAAGCGCGAGCCCGTCAGTTCGTTGTCAATGTTGTTGCCTCGGCTGTATTTGTGTTTGCCGTAGCCGATGCCCGTGCCGAGCATATAGTCGAACATCCAACGGTTGTTTCGGTAAATCGGACGGGTGAAAGTGGCGTAAGCGGTAACGATATTGCCCAATTCCGAGTCGTAATCGACCTCCTTGGCCATTCCCCAAGCCTCGTCGGTCGAGCGGTGCATCGTCACATCGTTCAGGCTGAATTTCAGTCCGAAATCCAGCGTCGGATAGTTGTAGTCGATGGCAAAATCGTCCTTGTCTTTTGGCAGGGAAGTGTAGTTCGCTTCGATGGCAAACGCGGTGGATCTCGTGTGTTTCTGGTATCTTCTCTGCCATTCGTCCATCACGATGAGTTTGCCCGGCGAAACTTTCAAAGTATAGCCGAAATGATGGGAAGAAGGGGCTTCCGAGCAAGTCCGAAGCGAGTCGGTTTCTTCTGCGAATGTCGAAAACCACACGAACAAGAGTCCGCAAACGATTAAAAATCTCTTCCTTTTCATTCCCTTTTCACTCCACTTTCACTTCCCTTTCACTTCCCTTTCACTTCCCTTTCATTCCCTTCAAAATGCCGCCTCAAACTCACGCAAGAACCTCGTATCGTTTTCCGAGAACATTCGCAAGTCGGCCACACGATATTTCAAGTTCGTGATGCGCTCCACGCCCATTCCGAAAGCATAGCCCGTATAGACGCTGCTGTCGATGCCGCAAGCCTCAAGCACATTCGGATCGACCATTCCACAGCCCAGAATCTCGACCCAGCCCGTGTGTTTGCAGAATCCGCAGCCCTTGCCGCCGCAGATGTGGCACGAAATGTCCATCTCGGCACTCGGCTCGGTGAAGGGGAAATACGACGGACGCAGGCGGATTTTCGTGTCTGCGCCGAACATTTCGCGGGCAAACGACAGCAAAACCTGCTTCAAATCGGTGAACGACACGTTTTTGTCGATGTAAAGACCCTCGACCTGATGGAAAAAGCAGTGGGCACGGGCGGAAATGGCCTCGTTGCGATAGACGCGACCCGGACAAATCACCCGAATCGGCGGCTGATGCGTTTCCATATAGTGCGCTTGGTCGTTCGACGTATGCGAGCGCAGAATGACATTCTTCGCCACATCGTCGGGATTGGTTTCGATGAAAAACGTGTCCTGCATATCGCGGGCGGGATGGTCGGCGGCGAAGTTCAGTTTCGTGAACACGTGCAGATCGTCGTCGATTTCAGGACCTTCGGCGAGCGTGAATCCCATGCGCTGGAAGATGTCGATAATCTCGTTCTTCACGATGGTCAGCGGATGGCGCGTACCCAGTCGAATCGGGTAGGGCGTGCGCGTCAGGTCGATGTCGTCGGCCTCGTCGCTGCGGTTTTCCAACTGCTCCTTGAGCGCGTTGATATGGTCGAAAGCCACCTGTTTCAACTCGTTGATTTTCACTCCAACCACCTTCTTCTCCTCGGCAGCCACATTGCGGAAATCCGCCATCAGCGCGTTGATTTCACCCTTGCGGCTGAGGTATTTCAGACGAAGTTGTTCAATTTCCTCGGCACTTGTCGCCGTCAGTCCGCTGATTTCCTTCAGCAGTGCTTCTATTTTCTGTAACATTTTTCTTGAATTTACTTTTTCAACCTGCAAAGGTACTCATTTTTCTTGGAAACACGCGCCTACTTGGAAATTTTTTCAGAAAATTTGGTTTTTCACCCATAAAATTGTAATTTTGCACCCGTAAATCATGAAAACTAAGAACCAAAAACCTATGAACATCCATCAAATCAGTGCCGAGCATCTCACGATTGAGCGCATCGGCGAAATTGTCAGGGGACACGAGAAACTGGCCCTGAGCGACGACGCGCGCCAAAGAATCGTGCGCTGCCGCATGTATCTCGACGAAAAGATTGCGAACCAGACGGAGCCGGTTTATGGCGTGACGACGGGCTTCGGCTCGCTGTGCAACGTGTCGGTCGGCAAGGACGAACTGTCGCAACTGCAAGTGAATCTCATCAAAAGTCACGCTTGCGGCGTGGGGCCGAGGGTCGAAAACGACATCGTGCGGATTATGCTGCTGCTGAAAATCCAGTCGCTCAGTTACGGCTATTCGGGCTGCAAACTCGACACGGTGGAGCGGCTCATCGACTTCTTCAACCACGACATCACGCCGGTGGTCTATCGGCAAGGCTCGCTCGGTGCTTCGGGCGACTTGGTTCCGTTGGCTCACCTTTGTCTGCCGCTCGTCGGCGAGGGCGAGGTGGAAATGCAGGGCGAGGTGATTTCTGGCGCGGAAATGCTCAAAAAAATGGGTTGGAAACCGATTGAAATGGCCTCGAAAGAGGGCTTGGCGTTGCTCAATGGTACGCAAAATATGAGTGCTTACGCTGTGTGGTCGCTGCTCGAAGCGCAACGGCTCTCGGACTGGGCCGACGTGATTGCGGCGATGTCGCTCGATGCTTTCGACGGACGAATCGAGCCGTTCACCCACGCCGTCCACGCCGTGCGACCGCATCTCGGACAAATCGAAACGGCGCGTCGCTTCCGCGAATTGCTCGACGGCAGCGAACTCATCCGAGGCCAGAAAGTCCACGTGCAAGACCCGTATTCGTTCCGCTGTGTGCCGCAGGTTCACGGCGCGGTGAAGGACACGCTGCGCTACGTGAAATCGGTCATCGACATCGAAATCAACTCGGCGACCGACAATCCGATTGTCCGTCCCGACGAAGATCTCATCATTTCCGCCGGAAACTTCCACGGCGAACCGATTGCGCTGCCCATCGACTTCCTCTCGATTGCGATGAGCGAACTGGCGAACATTTCGGAACGCCGAATCTACCGTTTGGTGAGCGGTCTGCGCGGTCTGCCCGACTTCCTCGTGGCGAATCCCGGACTGAACAGCGGCTTTATGATTACGCAATACACGGCGGCGTCGTGCGTGTCGCTCAACAAGAGTCTGGCGATGCCGTCGTCGGTCGATTCGATTCCCTCGTGTCAGGATCAGGAAGACCTCGTTTCGATGGGTGCCAACGCCGCCATCAAGTTGCAGCGCGTGATTCAGAACACGGAGCGCGTCCTCGCCATCGAACTGTTCAACGCGGCGCAGGCGCTCGATTTCCGTCTGCCGAAAAAGTCGTCGCCGACGATAATGGCGGTGCGCGATGCCTTCCGCGAGCGCGTTCCGTTCATTTCCGACGATGTCGTGATGTATCCGCTCATCGAAAATGCCATTCAGTTCTTGAGGGAGTTTAAATGTTAAAAAGTTAAAGGGTTAAAAAGTTAAAATATATGGCTTAGCTTCTCTAACTTCTTGAACTTCTCTAACTTCTTGAATTTCAATAACTTCTAAACTTACGAAAAATAAAATTTTGGGAATGTTAATTAAAAATGTCGGAAAACTCGTCGGTGTGCGCGACGACGAAAAATTGTGTCTGAAAGGGCGAGAAATGGCGGAGTTGAAAACGATTGACAACGCTTGGATGTTCGTCGAAAACGGTCGAATCGAGGCGTTTGGAAGTGTCGATTCGATGCCTTCGACCGAGGGCGAAACCGTCGATGCCGAGGGCGGATACGTGTTTCCGTCGTTCTGCGACAGCCACACGCACATCGTTTATGCAGGCAGTCGCGAGGGTGAGTTTGTCGATAAGATTCGCGGTCTGAGCTACGCCGAAATTGCGCGCCGGGGCGGTGGAATCCTCAATTCTGCCGACCGACTCCACGACCTTTCCGAAGACGAACTCTACGAACAGGCGATGCGGCGTGTCCGCGAAATCGTCCAAAAAGGCACGGGAGCCGTTGAAATCAAGAGCGGCTACGGCCTGAACACCGCCGACGAACTGAAAATGCTGCGCGTCATTCGCCGCATCAAGCAGACGGCTCCGCTGAAGGTCGTGGCGACATTTCTCGGTGCTCACGCCGTCAGTCGCGAATACGCCGGACGGCAGGACGAATACGTCGATTTGGTGGTGAACGAGATGCTGCCCGAAGTGGCGCGTGAGGGTTTGGCCGATTTCGTCGATGTATTTTGCGACGAGGGCTTTTTCACGCTCGAAGAAACCGCTCGAATCCTTCAAACTGGCCTGAAATACGGGCTTCGCGGAAAAATCCACGGTCAGGAACTCGCCGATTCGGGTGGCGTGGAGGTGGCGGTCGAAAACGCTGCGCTCAGCGTCGATCACCTCGAAAGTATGACCGAGCGCGACATTGAACTATTAAAAAAAGCCCCCCTTTCGTCCCCCGAGGGGGACACAAATGTCCAAAATAAAGGTAATGAAGCCTCCTCGGGGGCAGTATGGGGGGCTTTAATCCCCACAGCCCTCCCCGGCACGTCGTTTTTCCTGAATATGCCGTTTGCGCCGGGTCGGAGAATCATCGATGCCGGTTTGCCGCTCGCCGTCGCGTCCGACTACAATCCGGGCTCCACGCCTTCGGGCGATATGAAATTCGTTGTGTCGCTCGCGTGTATCAAAATGCGGTTGCTGCCTGCCGAAGCCATCAATGCGGCGACGGTGAACAGTGCGGCGGCGATGGATTTGAGCCGCGAATACGGCAGCATCCGACGCGGAAATGTCGCCAATTTCTTCATCACCGAACCGCTCTCGTCCGTCGATTTCCTGCCCTACGCCTACACCACGCCCGTGATTCGCAGGGTTTTCCTCCGAGGCGAAGAACAATAATCACCCACAAGGCTTGCGGAACAAAATTTTTCGCGAAAAACCGTGCAATTTCAGAAAAAAGTTGTATATTTGCAGACGGAATGTTTTCTGTGACGCAATCTCAAACTATCAAATCAAAATATGGCAAAAAAGAGCGAAATAACCGTCAAAGACGTGACAATCAAGACAATGGCCGTCAATGGCATCGACTACATCTGCATCACGGACATCGCCCGACAGAAGAATGCTGTGGAGCCGAAAGATGTTGTCAAGAACTGGATGCGCCAAAAGAACACCTTAGAGTATTTGGGGCTTTGGGAGAGGTTGAACAATCCCAACTTTAAAGGGGGCGAATTCGACCCCCTTTGGGCTGAGGCTGGCAGTAATTCGTTTACGATGAGTCCTTCGCGGTGGGTTGAACTAACTTCAGCCATCGGCATTATAACAAAGAGCGGTGCAGGTGGAGGAACTTACGCCCAGCGCGACATCGCCTTCAAGTTCGCCAATTGGGTGTCTGTGGAGTTTGAACTGTATCTGGTCAAGGAATTCCAACGCCTAAAGGCCGAGGAACAGAAGATGCTCGGTTGGACAGCCAAGCGCGAACTCTCGAAAATCAACTACCGCATCCACACCGACGCCATCAAGAGCCACCTCATTCCCGAGGAAATCACCGCGGCGCAGGCGAGTGTCATCTATGCCGAGGAAGCCGATGTGCTGAATGTTGCGATGTTCGGGATGACGGCCAAGCAGTGGCGCGAGGCGAACCCGAACTTGAAGGGCAACATCCGCGACTATGCCACGATTAACGAGTTGATTTGCCTCTCGAACATGGAGAACATCAACGCCGTGCTGATTAACGACGGAATGCCGCAAGGCGAAAGGCTCGTACGCCTCAACCAGATTGCCATTCAGCAGATGCAGGTTTTGGAAGGAAACGGCGGTAGGAAGTTGTTGAAATAACGAACTAATCAATCACAAGTCTTGCGGAACAAAATTTTCGCGAAAAACCGTGCAATTTCAGAAAAAAGTTGTATATTTGCAGTCGGAATACCTGTTGCAACAAAAACGCCACCGCCAAACATTTCGATGTGGAAGTGAGGGACTAAAAACAAAAGACGAAAAAGATGACAATATGAGTAATAACATTAAGAAAAGTGAAGTCGCCAGTAATCTCCTTGTACATCGTGAGGAGTTTGAGACGGTGTATGACATTATCGCAACCCATCGCAAACGGGTGTTGCGCACCGTTAATAATGAGTCGATGGCGATGGTTTGGGAAGTTGGAGGATATGTGTCGTACAAACTAAAAACTTCTGCGTGGGGCGACGGGGTTGTCAGGCAACTGTCTGATTATATTCGCATCAAAGATCCTACGGTGAGAGGCTGGAGTTATCGCACAATCTACAAAATGGTGCAGTTGTACGAAACTTATTCTTCTGCATCCTTCTCTGAATTGATAGAGCACACAAGCATGTCCGTGTATGGTCATATTGTGCCATTTGAAACGGCACAAATAGATAATGACGCAATTGTGCCATTCGAAATGGCACAAATTCCCAAGGTATTGTTTGCTACGGGTTGGACGAATCATCAGATTATTATGAGCAGGTGCAAGACGGATTCAGAACGCTTGTTCTACATGCTATATGCAGGAAAGGAAAGGCTGGAAAACAAAGAACTTATCCGTATCATTAAAATTGACACGATGAATTCGTTGCTGGGCGGTAAGGATGTTCAGTCTGAGGTAATGGCAAAGACCTATCCCGCCTCCCCTCTTCTTTTTAAGGACAGGGTTTATCTTGAAATGCTTGGATTGCCACTTGACTACAAAGAGTCGAAACTCAGGAAAGAAATTATCGAGCACATGAAGGACTTTATTCTTCAATTGGGCAAAGATTTCCTTTTTATCGACGACGAACATCGTGTGACGGTGGGCAGTAAGACATTCAAGGTAGATTTATTGTTCTATCATCGGCTGTTGCAATGTATGGTGGCTATCGAATTGAAGACGACGGAGTTCCATCCCAAAGATTTAGGACAGTTGGAGTTTTATCTGGAGGCTCTTGATCAGGAAGAACGTCGTACGAATGAAAATCCCAGTATTGGCATTATCCTTTGCAAAGACGCAGATATGGAGATCGTTCGTTATGCGCTGAACCGCAGCATGTCACCGACAATGGTTGCACTGTATAAAGAGCAGTTGCAGGAAGGCGGTGTCATTCAGCGTAGCTTGGTGGAGTTCTGCAAATACTTGGATGGGCAGCAGAAAGAGTTCTTCATGTTGCAGCATAAGGGAGAAGATAATGAATAAACGACATCGCCAAGCATCTCGACGTGGATGTGAGGAGTTATTGGTATCAACGTATATGACGGTGCCAGTCCCTTGTCAACAAGAAATGCTGGCAATGAAAGAGAAAAGAAAGTGAATGTAGTTTTACAGTACATAACGGTAAAAGAAATAATAATGGTTATAAACTCGAAATCACAGCTTATTAGGAATCTTGATCGAGTAGAAGGCTACCTCTCAAGTGCTAATGAAGAATTGTATAATACAATGGCTCAATATATTGCAAGAGGACGAGTCTTTGTTACCTATATTGTGGATGGGAAATATCATTTTGCTCCAAGTAGATTTGTAGGGTACAAGGACAATACACTTGTAAAACATCAAAATAATGAAGAAAAGGATGGTAGAATTACAACGCCGGCTATCACAAAGATTTTAGGTTCCAGAACATTTGACCCCAGACTTGAAGAAGCTTACCTTATGTATTGTAAGTGGTTAGGTGTAAATGCAGCTAATCAGAAACGGACTTATTGGCTATTGAATCAGGATATACTTGGAGAGTTAACCTCTGAGCCATTTCAAGAAGGCGGCTACAAAATGAGAGTTCACCTTGTTCGTGAGCGCAACAGCAAAGTAGTAAAAGAAGCCAAAAGACTATTCAAGTTATCACATAACGGTAGACTTTATTGTGAAATCTGCGGATTTGACTTCAGCGAAAGATATGGTAAGATTGGAGATGGGTTCATCGAAGCGCATCATAAAGTCGAGTTCTCTAAAACGAATGGAGAACACGAAATAAAGCCGTCAGATTTTGCAATGGTATGTTCCAACTGCCATTCTATACTGCATAGAGGTGAGATTTCAATCTCAAAACTAAAAAAACATTTGAAATAATTCTGTATTATACTTCTTATATTATTATGACAACAGACGAATTGAGAAATAAAATGCGCATCCCTGCGGATGTAAGTCGAGATTATATTGAACAAACTTTCACAGAGATTGCAGAAGTCTTGAAGAATGGGTGTGTCATCAAATACGAAGATGTAGAATACCGCATTATTGATTTTGAATTCTATTTCTACAACAAGAATCACCAGGATATTTCTGTTCATCCTAGAAACTCTGAAGCCTTGTGTTGGTATATCAATGATTTTGGCGGGATTGACCTGAACTTTGAGAGTAAAATCACCAAGAAGGTTGTGGAAAAGGGGAAAACGTGGTCCTTCAAATATGAGTTGACTAACGATTCCTACTTTGGCGGAATCCTTATTCGCCAAATACAAAGGCTATCAGACAAAATGGTTTTTGATGGCCCTTGGAAGGTCGCCGATTTGTTTCGTATTATCGATGCGACCTCCCAAAGTCAGAAAAATCCTATTTTACTGTTAAAACAATTGGATCCGATAGAATTCAAAGAACCACAGCCACGATACAATCTTTTAGGTAGCCACAAAGAGAACCCCAAGGCAAAAGCCGACTATAATCTTCAAGAGTGTTTCATAGATGTTTCTGATTCAAAAAGACAGGAATTGGAAACAGAACTTGCAAGGTTTGCTAAATGCAAGTATCGATATTGCTGGGTTTCAAAACCTTAAAACGGGCAACGGTCTTCTTCATTGAAAATATCCATTTCAGAGGGCTTGGGCTGTGGGAATAATTCAATAATCTTAGTTTCTGAAGTGCTCTTTACAACTGTTTTATCAATATATAATGCCTGGGTTAATATAACTCCGTGTTCTCGAACTGGACAATAGTCAGGGAGATCCTTCTTATCAACATAAATGTCAATTATATTATTCCAATAGGTATCATATGGCTCTGGTCTGCATGGGTCTAAACAATAGAGTCTAAGACTTTCTTGATGAATAGAATACCCAACGACAACAGCGTTCATATTACTTTGTCTTCTGACATTAAAATAGGTTATCTGAACAGGATTATTAAGTTCAACTTGTTTGCATATCACATCACGAAATTCTGACTTGCTAATTCTTATAGTTTTAGGAGTAAAAACCGTAGTATAATCAACAATTGAGAATTCTTCCTGACAAATAGAACGAACAAATTTGGCAAAGGTCCAATCTGTGTACGCTTTCTTTGAAAAGCCTACCAAATTTTCAAGAAGTTGTTTCTTAATACGTAAGACAAACGGTTTGTTGCAATCTTTATCCATAATATCTCTATAAGTCATTTTCTGATTTAAAATAAGCAACATAATAAAACTATAAACTTGAGAACTATTATCTAGTTCACCATTACGAAATAATACTGAAGATCTATCAGATTTTCCTATTTGGGCGTAAACTCCTGCACTATTCAGGTGTATGTTCTCGATTAAATGAATTGTTTTCATATTGCAAGACCATCTTCTTTGTTATCATCGTAAGTATCTACTGTTGTCATAATATTCCATGTGCAGCAATTCAAAGCACCGCCATCTCTGACGATGCTGTCACACCCATCGACTTGATGGCATTCACATTTTGGAAAGGCCTCGGCTATCTGCTTGAATGCTATTACTGCTAACTTGTCTTCCAGCATTGGGACAAAGATATGTTGGCCCACATGCAGGAAATTGATATAGACCCAACTCTTTTCTGTGTATGCGCCATAATGCAGTTCAACGATGTCAAAGTGAGGGTTGAGTGCCGCCAGCAGTTTCTTGCGTAGCGTCTTGTCAAAATCGTAATAGTTGTTGAGCAATACGCTGCCGTTGCCTATATAACGCACCATTCCGTCAGCATGGCCGTATTCGTCGTATCTGTCTTCTGGAATAAGGATAATTTCCGCTTTTAAAAGTTGGCTTAATGTATCGATGAGTTTATTACGTTGATAGTGGGGATTCTCCCTGATGATTTTATCAGTCATAATCACCTTGTCGCCACAACTAATGACGTTGCCGCCATCAATAATAATGTCAGAGTCGATGACTTGTATGCCAAGTTCTGAAAGGATGGCTGATGTGTCAGGCTTGTATTCAGGACTGTCTTTGAGGTAGTCTGGAGAATAACAGAATCTGACGAACTTCTCTCTGCTAACCAGTATTGGCATATAGTCGCGTGCCCAGATATGTAGTGGTGAAGAGGTGTTTGGTAATAACTCCCATTCAATCTCACAACAATGCATAACGTCCAAAAGATGCCTCGTTCCATCAGCATAAAGATTATAAGTCATTCCTTTTGTCAAATAAACCTTGTTTGTTTCAAAAGTCGTAATCATAACTGTATAAATTAATGATTATTAGATATTTATGTTTTTGAGCAAAGGTATTAAAAGGATTCCATTCCGCCAAAAATTTTATGTTAAGATGATGTTAAGATTTTCGAAGGAGTTATTATTTGAAATTTATTTCGTAAATTTGCAGCAATAAACGACAAAGATGAAAAAAGTATATAAGATAATCATATGGGTGGCTGGTATAATAGCTGTAATATGTCTCGCCATTATGTTGATATGCAACCAAATAGTTGTGAATAATGCCAAGGGCAAGGCGTTTTCCGAGATAGACAGCATTAAGTATAATAAAGTGGGGCTGTTGCTTGGGACAACTCCGCAGGCACGGATTGGGCGAATTACCAACTATTTCTTTGTTTATCGCATCGATGCAGCAGAGCAGTTGTATAAGGCAGGGAAGATTGAAAAGATTCTGATTAGTGGCGATGAGCATAGTCTGGATGGCATCAATGAGCCTGAATGCATGAGGGATTCGTTGGTGGCGCGAGGCGTGCCGGTTAGTGCTATCATCTTGGATGGTAAGGGCTATAGAACGATTTGCTCTGTGGCCAATGCCAACAAAGTGTATGGTTTGAAGAGTTTTACGATTATTTCGCAGAAGTTTCACAACGAGCGAGCCATCTATCAGGCAGAACATATGGGGTTGGATTTGGAGAATATTCAGGCATATAATGCTAAAGATCCAAAAACAAGGAGGGCTCATCTTACCACTATCCGCGAATACTTTGCCAGAGTGAAGATGTTCTTAGATTTATTGACGGTCAAACAAAAATAAAGGAACTTATATGAAGAAAATAACACCTATAATCGTAATAGTGCTCTTGGCGATGGCGAGTTGCCATCGTCCGAAGGGAGTGTCGGAAGAAAATTTGCCTGCGTCTGTTGATTCGGCTCAGGTGAGTGATTATCTCAATGCGAACGATAGTTTTACGGTGGTCTATCGCCAACCAGTGAATGGTTATCATGTGGAAGCTGTGCTTAAAATGGGAGTGTCTGATTTTATGATTTTGGAAGCAGCGATTACTTTTGAAAAAGGAGGCAAGGCTTTTACATTGCAAACATCATGTTTTGGCGATACCTTTTTTTGCAAGGGGAGATTGGATTTTGACGAAGAAAACTCAAAGACACTTAAAAAGTATCGTAACAAAACGATATATGCAGATTATCATGAGAATAGAGAAAAGGACTACACGATGCCCGTATATACGCCTTTCTTTTTCATGGATTTGGATTTCGATGGAATAGAAGAGCTGGTAATAGTTCATCATTCTATGGCTGTGAGGTATCACGACGGATATAATGTATATCGTATCGTAGAGGGAAAGCCTTTCTTAATAGACTATCCTCCCTATAAATCCGGGAAATATGACGATTTCGGAATGACTGACTATCCAAAATTTGATTTCAAGCATAAAACGATTTCCTGTCCATATCCAGAAGGAGAGATGAAATATGATGGGCGCACGATTTATGGCGTTAGTAAAAATAAAAAGGATATTGTGGTCGTGAATGGAAGAAAACATTTCTTCAATCATCTGGAACCGATAAAGGAAATAAAGTATTGAGAAAAGAACTAAAATGAAATAAGATTTTCAAATTATTGATTATCTTTGCAAACGGAATCGGGAACGGGTGAGATTGTATTTTTGGAAAAATACTTATCATAGAACAATAAACAAAAACGTTATAAAAAATATATGAGTAAGATATCTATTCGGTTTTATAAAGACCATAAGGTGCGGGCTGTTTGGGACGAGGAACACAATCATTGGTGGTTCTCTGTACTTGACATCGTGGGGGCTATCAATGGGCAAGATGACCATGAGAAGAACCGTAACTACTGGAAGTACCTGAAGGCTAAGTTGCGGAAAGAACAGAACGAGGTGGTTAGTGACACTACCCAACTGAAAATGACGGCTTCCGACGGTAAGAAGTATAACACCGATGTCATTAGTCAAGCAGGTGTAGAAGAACTCGCAAAATCTATTCGCAACCAACAGGCTATGGCCTTTCTTGATTGGTTTAAGTATAGTGAAAATACGATTGATGGACAAAGTCGGAAGAAAGCATACACGCTATGGGAAAGCGACCTTATAGCCGACAAGGATGTTGGCAAGGTGAAGGCTCTTCAGCAGATTCATGCTTACTTGTTTGGAGGGCTTAATGAC
The DNA here is from genome assembly GCA_017538195.1 of Prevotella sp. Classification (GTDB taxonomy): domain Bacteria; phylum Bacteroidota; class Bacteroidia; order Bacteroidales; family Bacteroidaceae; genus Prevotella. Next base: position 7,883 of record JAFYJH010000017.1, on the reverse strand, counting down.
TTTGCAGGCAAGATACGCACGAAAACAATCGCCAAGGGGAATACTTTGTTTTGCTTGGCAGAGCATCTGCACAGCTATCTGAAAACTGTTGAGGCAATGCCCGAAACAACTTTCGACGAGATTGTGGAGAAATACGTAGAAATGAATGTGGCTCACCCTTTCATGGAAGGTAATGGGCGTTCGACGCGTATTTGGCTCGACATGATATTCAAGAAACGTTTGAAGATGTGCGTGGACTGGAGCCGTATAGACAAGAAAGACTATCTTGATGCCATGATTGCAAGCCATACGGATAGCAGTCGCATTCATGAGTTGCTGAAGGGTGCTCTGACCGATAAGATTGATGACCGCGAGATTTTCATGAAAGGCATCGACTATTCGTACTATTATGAGCAGGAGGAGTAGAATGGCATCGAATTGTCGGATTCCTACGGCAATTTCCCAACAATTTTAACGATTTTCCGCTGCGAAAGTTCGGCGGGATTTGAGCCGGGCAATCCTTCGGGAACGGCGAGGCCATTCCGACGGTAGAGTTCCTGCCAGTGGGTTGGGATTTGGCCGGTGGAGTCGCGGAAAGTCATCGGAACGGGTTGGAAAATCGGTCGTCCGTTCCCATCGACAAAGGAAAGTTGCACGAGTTCGGAGCAATAAATCGCGTCGTTGTCGGGCAGATAGAGCGTGTCGTAAGCCTGTCCGAGAAAACGACGCGCATTTTCAAGGCTTTTCCGGCTGTCGGCACGGCGCACACGACCGACAAGATAATGGCCTTTCTGCGCTCGGAGCGAGTCGAGTGGAGTAGTGACAACGCCCTTGCCGACGGCTTCGATGACGCTGTCGCGTGAAAGGACAATCGCCACGTGGTCGATCATCGCAGGCGTGACGGCGGTGATGGCATTTTCCTCGTCGGAAACGTGGAAAAGCAGGTCGGCGGGGCGAATCTGCGGCGACTGGCAGCCAACGAGCGCAAAAATGCCGCTTGCGAGGATGGTTTGAAGGGTTTTGTTGTTCATCGAATGCAAAAGTACGAAAAATTCCAAGAAAAAATGAAAAAATCGTCGAGATTATTTGCTGTTTCGTCAAAATCTGACTACATTTGCAATCGACAAATCAATATCAAGAACCAAAAATATCAATGACAATGAAAACAATCAGTACAACGGCGGCTCCGGCTGCCATCGGCCCTTACAGTCAGGCTGTGGAGGCCAACGGTTTCGTATTTGCAAGCGGTCAGTTGCCCATCAATCCGCTGACGGGGCAGTTTCCTGAGGGCGGCGTGAAGGAACAGACGCGCCAGTCGCTTCTGAATGCGCAGGCGATTCTTCGCGAGGCCGGACTGGAACTGAAAAACGTGGTGAAAACGACCGTTTTTCTGGCTTCGATGGACGATTTCGCAGCGATGAACGAGGTCTATTCGAGTTTTTTCAGTGAACCTTTCCCTGCTCGCTCGGCAGTCGCCGTGAAGACGCTTCCGAAGGGTGCTTTGGTGGAAATTGAGTGTATCGCCGCAAGACCGTAGAGCCAATCACAATAATTCGGCGATTTTCTCGTTATGACAATAATGAGTTATCGAAATATCCTTTTCACCGCGTTGGCTGCGTTGCTGCTGCTTTCCGCGTGTGCCGACGACGAAGTTTTCACCTCGTCGCCTAACCGAATTTTGACTTTTTCGACCGACACGGTCACGCTCGACACGGTGTTCAGCAATGTGCCGTCGGCGCGTCGCGATATGTGGGTTTATAACCGCTCTGGCGAGGGAATTCGCTGCATGAACATCCGCTTGGAACGCGGCAATCAGTCGGGTTTCCGCGTGAATGTCGATGGCACTTACCTCGGTGCTTCGATGGGCTATCAGACCAACAATGTCGAAGTGCGAAACAAGGACAGCATCCGCGTTTTCGTCGAGGTTACAACGCCCTACAACCACGCCGGAAAGCCGAATTTCGTTGATGACAACTTGATTTTCACGCTTGAAAGCGGTGTCGTCCAGAAGGTCAATCTGAATGTCTATTCTTGGGACGCTTTGCAGCTTCGCGATGTGAAAATCAGTCGCGATTCGGTGCTGTCGTCGGGCCCGACACCTATTATTATATATGGCGGAATCACCGTCGAGGAAGGTGCCACGCTGACGATTTCGGCAGGCACGACGCTCTATTTCCACGCCGACGCGGGCATCGATGTGTTCGGACGGCTCAACATTCTGGGCAATGCCGATCAAAACGTTGTCTTGCGGGGCGACCGCATCGACCGAATGTTCGACTATCTGCCCTACGACGGCGTGAGCGGCCAGTGGAAAGGCATCCATTTCCATCCGTCGTCCTACGAAAATTGGCTGCAATTCGCCGATATTCACAGCACTTTTGACGGCGTTATGGTCGATTCGTCGGACGTTTCACGCGAAAAACTCACGCTCCACAGTTCCACGATTCACAACTGTCAGGGCTATGGATTATACGCGCAGAACAGCCGCATCCGACTGACGAATTGCCAGATTTCCAACACGCTTCGCGATTGCCTCTGCGTCGATGGCGGTTGGGCGGAGGTGAACGGCTGCACGCTGGCGCAATTCTATCCCTTCGATGCCCTTCGCGGCGTGGCTTTGCGTTTTCTCGCCTCGAACTTCGACCTGCATCAACTCTTGTGCCAGAATTCCCTTGTGACGGGCTATGCCGAGATTGAAATGGTGGGCGAAAAAGGGAAGCGGAAAGAGCCCGTTTTCAACTACGCTTTTTCGCATTGCATCATCCGCGACACGACGAATATCAACTATGTTGATACGGTGAACGTTTTCCGAAAAGTCGTCTTTGAAAACGATGAAGACACGTCGCTTGTCTATGGGAAGAAGCATTTTGCGAAAATCGACACGAAAAAACTGCGCTACGACTTCCGACTCGACAGCCTGAGCACCGCCATCGGAAAGGCCGACCCGACGACTTCGCCCGAAAACGACCGACAAGGTCGAGAGCGCGACGACAAACCCGACATTGGGGCGTTTGAGTTTTCGAGGAATGAGTAATTTTCGAGGAGCGAGGAATGAGTAATTTTCGAGGAACGAGGAGCGAGGAATGAGGATTTTTCGAGGAAGGAGGAACGAGGAAGGAGGAACGAGGAATTTTCGAGAAACGAGAAGCGAGGAATGAGAAACGAAGAGCGAGCAACAAAAAAAGGTAATCATAATTCTTAATTTTTAATTCATAATTTTTAATTTTAACTCGAATGGAAAATATCAAAATTGAAATCAATATGCAGTTCTGCCAACTCGACGAACTGTCGGCTGACGACCAAGAACTCATCCGAGCCGCCATCGGAGCGCTGGCTAATTCCTACGCCCGATACAGCCATTTCAATGTCGGTGCTGCCCTGCGACTCGCCGACGGAACCGTTTTCATCGGAGCCAATCAGGAGAACGCCGCCTTCCCGTCGGGACTTTGCGCCGAGCGGTCCGCCATCTTCGCAGCGCAGTCGAATCGGCCCGACCAAGCCATCACGACGCTCGCCATCGCCGCCCGCAATAGCAACGGACTGATGGAAAACCCGATTTCGCCCTGCGGAGGCTGTCGGCAGGTCATCCTCGAAGTCGAAGACCGCTATCAGAAGCCCGTCCGCATCCTGCTCTACGGCACGCGCGGCGTCTATTGCATCAACAGCGTCAAAGACCTGATGCCGCTGTCGTTTGTCGATGAAAATATGCGGTAAAGCAAGATTTTTTGAAAAAAGTTGCCAAAATATTTGGAGCATACAAAAAAAAACCGTACCTTTGCACACGCATTTGAGAAACAATGCTCTGGTTAATTCAGAACCAACCGGTAAACGGGCGTGTGAACGAAGTTCAACTCGTGAAAGGAAGTTTGGGTGAGTGGCTGAAACCAGCAGTTTGCTAAACTGCCGTGCGGGTTACCGTACCGGGGGTTCGAATCCCCCAGCTTCCGCAGCCCTGCGGCGACAAGCAGCAAGAATCCAAGTGCAGACTCTTTGAAATGGTCGGTTCATCTAACGGTTAGGATACAAGATTCTCAATCTTGGCATAAGGGTTCGATTCCCTTACCGACTACACGAAACGCCCTGTAAATCAATGATTTGCAGGGCATTTTCTTTTTTAGGGTGTACTATTACGGCACCGATGCTCACGCACCAGTGCCGCCTGTGTATGAAGTATCTAACAAACTAAATTACAACAAACTATTTTTCTATGTGCTCGATGATGAAGTCGCAGGCTGAGAAATATTGGCCGAGCCACGTCTGGCCAGTGAACTGCGGGTCGCTCGTCAGTCCGTAGCTCACGGCGGTGGGTTTCGTGATGATGATCGGATTAAATTCAAGGCGGTTCCAGCCGTAGCCTCTGCCATTGTTGGCACGGGCGATTTCGCGCATAAACTCCGACGGCTTGATGCCTGTCGAATCTAAGCGTTCCACCTCGTCCTTAGCCTCTTGCCAGATTGTGCCGCCGACATTGCCCGTCGCAGGAATCTCGATGAGTTGTTTCTTTCCGTTGATGAGTGTATAGACGAAGGCTCCACAACCGTTGGCACGTGCCGCACAAGTGAGTTTGTAGCGTCCGGGCATCAGCGTGTCGGTGCGCTCGGCACGGTAACGCTGTTGATGACGCTCGTCGTAGCAATCGAGATAGCGGCTGTTGTGGCGATTTTCCAGATAATACTCGCCGAAGGCAGTGAATCGGTCGTTGCAACCCTCAGCGTTCAGAATGCGCCAACCGCGTTTTTGCAAGAATTTCCATTCGTGGGGTTGTATGTAAATGCCGTCGTGATAATAGTCTTCTTTCAGATAAGCATTGTGTTTCTGTCGTAAATAAGAATCACTTGCTTTATTGAGTTTTGGGGTTACAACACCTGCGGTAACAATCGCCACGATGGCACCAATAATCCACATCACGAGCAAAGTGATTCGCTGTCGATAGGGCATCGGCGGCATCTGCTTGAATTCATTCAAAAGGCTGTGGATGATGGCGTAGGCAGTGATGGCGAGGGTGATGATGGCTGTGATGACAAAAATATAAAAAGGTTTTATCAATGAGGGCATAATAGCCGTAAATTCAGGCGAATGCATATAATCGTTATTAGCCGAGAAAAGCGTATTTTCTGGACTTATAGCGATGACGCCAAGTCCTGCGATTCCGAGCAGACACAGCACAGCGATGAGCACCCCGAAAGCATAGATACACCAACGGAAAAGCGTCGTTATCACCGTCCACAAGGCCGTGAAAAATCCGCCGATGCAGCCGAATGTGGTGGAAACGCAGCCAGAAGATTCACGACGATTGGGTTCCCATTTCGGCGTTTCCGAAGGGGCTTCCCTTTCCTGATTGGCAGAGGACTTTTCACTCGCGTCCTCCACGTGTGACGAAAGAGGGGCTAATTCTTCCGCCAAATTCTGCGGATTGACCTCCTTTCCCTTCATGCGCAGACGGTCTTCTGGAGTTTCGGCCACAGGCATGAGAATGGCGAGAACCACGTAGGCGACGACGAGGGCGACACCCCATAAAGAAACATCGACATAGAGCCAATGATTTCGCATGAACCACAGGAAATTATACGCCGAACTTGTGAAGAATAGCAACACCAATCCAGTATATCCCAACCGCCACCACACGACGTCGCCGCCGAAGTAATTTGAGAAACCAGAGAGCACACCCATCAGTTTTTTGTCGATGGGGTCGCGATAGAGTCGCTTACCCTTTGTTTTCTCGCGTACATTACTAAATATGCCTTTTGCAGCCGATTGGAAGGAGTCGTACTTGTGGCCTTCGTCGCCGTTGTTCTCGTCATTCTTTCCTTCGGAATCGGTTAGTTCCTCTGGGCTGCCGATTCGGTGGATAATTTCCTTCACGTGCTCGATGTTAATCGCTTCGATGCCCTGCTGTTTCAGTTCGTCGAACAACTCGGCGATGCGAATTTCAATGTCGTCGGCGATTTCGTCGCCACCCTCTTGCTTTGCAAAATAGCTGCGCAGCGTGTCCATATAGTGCTGCAGCAGTTCGTAGGCGTCCTCGTCGATGTTGAAGAGCCGCCCACACAGGTTGATGGTGATGTTCTTTTTCATAAGATATAATGTTTTGATTTTTTTATTTTTCAACTTTTTAACTTTTTAACCCTTTAACCTTTCAGGATGTTTACCGTGTTCGCGATTTCGCCCCACGCCGCGTCGAGTTCCGAGAGAAACCGCTCGCCGTCGGCGGTGAGCATGTAGTATTTGCGTGGCGGCCCCTGCGTCGATTCCTGCCATTCGTAGGCGAGCAGACCGTCGTTTTTCAGGCGTGACAGCAGCGGGTAGAGCGTTCCTTCCACCACCAACAAGTCGGCTTCTTTCAGCCGTTGGATGATGTCGGACGCATACGATGACCGTCGCCGTAGTAGCAGTAGGACGCAATATTCGAGCATCCCTTTCCGCATTTGCGATTTTGCATTGTCGATGTTCATAGTTTTCTGATTTTAAACCCTTTAATTCTTGATAATGATTCGTTTGACGCTGCAAAATTACAAAAAATATAGTACCTTGCAATACAAAGTACTATAAAGATGGTAAAAATTAAGGATAATTAACAAAAATATGCAAGGGATAATCTCTCCGAAACGGATACATTCGCGTAGCAGCACATCCTCGGTGATATAACCGAATCACATTTTTTAGATTACTTTCCCACGCAGAAATTTGTAAAAATATTTCCTAAGACTTCGTTGGTGGTGATTTGGCTGCCGGTGATGTCGGCAAGGGCATCGAGGGTGAGGCGGAGGTCTTCGGCGAGAAGGTCGCCGCTGAGTTGCTGATTCATGCCGTCGATGACGCGCTGCAAATGTTCGTGGGCATGGGTGAGGGCTTCGTAGTGGCGGGCGGAGGAAATGATGATGTCGTTCTCGGTGACAGCAGGGATGTTCGCGGCCTCAAAGATGGCTGTTTCGAGTTGGTCGATGTTCGTGCCGAACTTGGCGCTGATGGAGATTGGGTGATGGATGTTGGGTGTTGAGTGTTGGGAGTTGGGTGTTGAATGGAAGTCAGAAAATTCTTTGTCTTTATCCATCTTATTCTGTATGATTACCAGTTTTTTATCTCTTGTTCGTTCAAGAATTTCTTGAAGTTCTGATTCGGTCGGATTCTCGTCGATAATCCAGAGGACAATTTGGGCTTTCTCGATGGCTGCGTACGTGCGCTCGATGCCGATTTTTTCAACGGTGTCAGTCGTTTCCCGAAGTCCGGCGGTGTCGATAAATCGGAAGGTGATTCCGTTGATGTCGATGGTGTCTTCGATGGTGTCGCGCGTGGTGCCGTGAATGTCGCTGACGATGGCGCGGTCGTCGCGCAAAAGTCGGTTGAGCAGTGTCGATTTTCCGACATTGGTTTTGCCCACAATCGCAACAGGAATACCGTTTTTCAAGGCTTGTCCCACCTCGAAACTTTTGGCAAGATTCGTTACTTTTTTGTCAATATTTTTCGCCAACTCCAACAATTCGCTACGGTCGGCAAATTCAAGGTCTTCGTGGTCGGAAAAATCGAGTTCGAGTTCCAACAGCGAGGTCAGTTTCAGCAATTCCTCGCGCAAAACGCTTAGTTCCGACGAGATGCCACCGCGCAGTTGCGAAAGTGCCATCTGGTGGGTGGCTCGGTTCGTCGAAGCAATCAAATCGGCGACCGCCTCCGCCTGACTCAAGTCCATTTTTCCGTTGAGGAAGGCGCGTTGCGTAAATTCGCCGGGTTGCGCCATCCGACAGCCCTTTTGCACGAGCAGTTCCAGCACTTTATTTAATATATAGCGCGAGCCGTGACACGAAATTTCGACCGAATCCTCGCCCGTGTAACTGTGGGGCGCACGGAAAATGCTGACGAGAACTTCGTCGAGAATGGCCTCCCACCGTCCCCCTCCAATTAGAGGGGGT
>JAFYJH010000110.1 GCA_017538195.1 Prevotella sp. | reverse complement strand
TCTTTTTGGCATCTTCCGCCGTCTGTACGAACTACGAAATGGTGGCTCGCGCCTTTGAAGCAGGTTGGGCCGGTGTTTTCTACAAAACCATCTGCTTGCAGGAGATTCGCGAGGTGTCGCCTCGCTTCGATGCCGTCCACGAAAGGGGAAAGAGCGATTTCTTCGCCTTTCGAAACATGGAGCAGTTGAGCGAGAATCCCGTTGAGATGGATTTCGACATTCTGCGTCGGTTGAAGAAGGACTATCCTTCGAAAGTGGTCGTTGCCAGCATCATGGGACAGACCGAAGACCAATGGATTGAACTGGCGAAAATGGCCGAGGAAGCCGGTTGCGACGCAGTGGAATTGAACTTTTCGTGTCCGCAGATGCGAATGACCGGCATGGGCAGCGACGTGGGACAAGACCCCGAATTGGTCACGTTCTTCACAGCTTACGTCAAGCGCAACGTGAAGATTCCCGTCATTCCGAAGATGACGCCCAACATCGCCCATATCTCCGAACCGGCGATGGGAGCCTTTTTCGCCGGAGCAGACGCGATTTCCGCCATCAACACCATCAAGAGCGTGACTTTGGGCAAGGATTCCGAGGTGAACGGCTGTCAGACGGGTTCGGGACTTTCGGGTCGCGCCGTGAAGCCGATCGCCCTGCGCCACATTCTGGCGATGGTCAAGAATCCGATGATCAAGGACATCGAGTTCAGCGGCATCGGCGGCATCGAAACGTGGCGCGACGCATTGGAATTCATCCAGTTGGGCTGTCGCAACGTGCAGGTTTGCACCGCCGTGATGCAGTATGGCTATCGCATCATCGACGACTTGATTCTGGGTTTGCAGCAATACATGGCGGAAAAAGGCGTCGAGCGCGTGGAAGATTTGGTCGGCGAACTGCTGCCGAAGTTCTATCTGCCGTCCGACCTCGACCGCGACACCATCGTCTATCCGAAAATCGACCGCGAAAAATGTATCGGTTGCGGTCGCTGCTACGTTTCCTGCATGGACGGCGGCCATCAGGCCATCGCCTTCGACGAGGAAACCCGTCAGCCGCGCATCGTCGGAACGAAATGCGTCGGTTGCCATTTGTGTCGGCTCGTCTGTCCCACGGAAGCCATCGGCACGACCAAGCGCATCAATAAGAAAAATTAGCCGAAAAAATGAAAAGAAGTCTGTTGATCATACTCGTGGCCGTCTTGATGGGTGGAACCGTCAGCGCACAGCAAGACAGCATCGGCACGAATAGCCGCAAGAAAGTGGCCGTCGTGCTCAGCGGAGGCGGTGCGAAAGGCATGGCGCACATCGGTGTGCTGAAAGTGTTGGAAAAGGCCGGAATTCCTGTCGATATTGTCACAGGAACGTCGATGGGAAGCATCATCGGTGGCCTTTATTCCATCGGCTACAACGCCAACGCGCTCGACTCGATGGTGCGCGTGCAAGACTGGAGCTATGTCATCACCGACAAGGAAGATTTGCACCGCCAGAGCCTCAACGACATCAAGAAGCAGAACACTTACTTGATTTCGACCGGCCTGACCATCGGAAAACTCGACACGAGCGCCGGAGGCATCATCAAGGGAAAGAATCTGGCCGAGTTGTTCAACCAACTTTGCACGGGATTCGCCGATTCGCTCGATTTCAGCCGCGATTTCCCGATTCCCTTCGCCTGCGTCGCCACGAATATCATCGACAACAGCGAGGTCGTTTTCCACAGCGGACGACTGCCGCAGGCCATGCGCGCTTCGATGGCGATTCCGGCAGCGTTTTCGCCCGTCAGAATCGGCGACAAGGTGCTCGTCGATGGCGGTTTGAAGAACAATTATCCGGCTGACATCGCCCGAGAAATGGGTGCCGAAATCATCATCGGCGTCACCGTTCAGGGTGCTCCGAAAGTGGCCGACGACCTCGGCAGAACGATGAGTATTCTCAGCCAGATTATCGACGTGAACTGTAAAAATAAACTCGAAGAGAATCTTGCCATGACCGACCTTCATCTGGCGGTCGATACGAAGGGCTACGGCTCGGCCAGTTTCTCGCAGGCAGCCATCGACACGCTCATCCGTCGCGGCGAGGAATTGGCCATGCGCCATTGGGACGACATCATTGCCCTGAAACAGCGCATCGGCATCGACGATTCGTTCCGTCCTGAGATTCTCCATCCGCTTCGCCCGAATGTCATGACCGAGAAGCATCGCGTCATCGGCTTTTCTTTCGAGAATATGACGCCGCAAGACGAGCGTTTCCTGCGCCAGAAATTCCATCTGAACAGCATCGACAGCATCGACGCCGACTTGGAACAGCATCTCACGACTACGATGCGCATGGATTTGTTCTACCAGACCGCCGAATGTCGCCTTGTGCCAGAGAAAATCGTCACGCCGGACGCGAAGCGAATCCGCGGCATTTGGCACGATATGGAAAAAAGGTGGAATGAGGCCGACGGCGTGCGCGTCATTCTCTCGGCAGGCAATCGGAAGTCGGTGCAACTCCACGCCGGCGTGCGCTTCGACTCGGAGGAAAACGCCGCCTTGCAGTTGGGGCTTGACATTCCGCTGAAAACGGCCGTTCCCGTGAATACCGACATCACGCTGCGATTGGGCAAGCGAATGATGGCACGAGGCGAAATCACCGTCCATCCGCGCAGTTTCACCCGTCCGACGTTCCGCTATACGTTCTATCGCAACGACGTGGATGTCTATTCCGAGGGCGACCGCAGTTTCAACATCCGCTACAACCAGTTCCAAGCCGAATTCATTCCCATCAACTACGACTTGAAGCATTTCAACATCCAGTTTGGATTGCGTTGGGATTATATGCACTATCGCAGTATGTTGGGTTCGGAAACGAATAAACTGAAATCGCTCAAGGGCGAACATTTCTTCAGTTATCACGCCCGCGTCAATTACAACAGCGAGGACAGCTGGTATTTCCCGACTCGCGGTGTCCGATTCAAGGCCGAATACGCCTATGTAACCAACGATTTCGCCCAACTCCACGAACATGCCGACGACGGAACGAAACTCGGCTACGTGGCGGGCATGAGCGATGTGAATGCCAACTGGCGAATGTCGTTCCCGATTGGCAGCCGCTTCAGCCTTCAGCCGATGTTCTATGGCCGACTGCTCTTCGGAAATGTCGTTCCGCCCGTTTTCGGAAACACCATCGGCGGCGACTGGTTCGGCCACTATGTCGAACAGCAGATGCCTTTCGCCGGAATCGGAAACATGGAATACGTCAACCATCATTTCATTGCCGCCCAGTTGCAGGCGCAGCAGCGAATCGGCCTCAACAGCTATGTGCGGCTTCGCGTGGCAGGCGGTCAGCAGGCCAACCGACTTCGCGAACTCTTCGACCATCGCACCATCGTCGGAGCGCAGGCGGCGTATTACTACAACACCATCGTGGGACCTGTCGGCGCGACGATCGGCTACAGCAATCGCACCAAAAAGCCCTATTTTTTCCTGAATCTTGGGTATGAATTTTGATTGATAAAGAATAATGAACCGTCAGACACGAATATTCGCCATTGCAACACTGCTTTTTGCAACGACTCTTTCAGCCGTCGCGCAAAACTCGCACAAACTCAACCGATACCTCGACAGCGTGTTGTCGGTGAGATACCATCGTGCCGACATCGACACCAACTACGTTGTCCGTCCCGATAAAAAATGGACGCTGACAGGGCGACTCAACGTTTCGGGCGCACGAATCATGGGCGAGGGAAAAAGAGAAGGAGAACCCTTTGAAACAAGGCTGACCGCCGACTATAAAACGACGGTTTGCGTCGGCGTGAGTTATATGGGACTGTCGGCGTTTCTCGCGCTCAATCCGGGCAAATTGTTGGGAAAATACAACGACTACGAACTGAATTTCCAGTCATACAGCCCTCGTTTCGGCTTCGACATCGCCTATCAAGACGCCCATAATTTCACGGGATGGTACGAAGTTGGCGGTGCTCACCACGATGTGACGACTTCCGAAGAAATGTTCCGCCTGCGGACGCTGAACGTGAACGCCTACTACGTTTTCAACAACCGCCGTTTCTCTTATCCCGCCGCCTTCGTCCACAGCTACATTCAGCGTCGCTCGGCAGGCAGTTTTCTCCTCGCCATGTCGGGACAGGGACAGCACGGCAAGATTGCGGGCGAAGAAGATGCCTTGGAAGACATCAATCGCCAGATGGATTTCAAGATGACCAACGTCGCCATCGGCGGCGGCTACGGCTACAACTATGTGCCTGCCAACGGTTGGCTGATTCATTTCTCGGCCCTGCCAACTTACATCTTCTACACCCAAACCTCGGTTACGCTCGGCGACACGAAAGCCCACATCCACCACAACTTCCCCGAAGGCATTCTCACCACTCGCGCAGCCGTCGTCAAGCAGATTGGCCGCAACAAAGTGGCCGGCCTCTCCGTCCGCTATAATTACACCCTCATCGGCGATGCCGACGCACTCGCCATCCACAACCAGAAATGGCGCACCCGACTCTATTTCGGAATCCGGTTGTAACGTCTTGATGGAAGAACTGTTGCGTTTTAATAGAACAAAAAAAACTGCCCGAACAAACGATGCTCGGGCAGTTTTTGTAGTCGGTCGCTCCGTCCTTACGGCAGGCTGATAGCCTCATTCGGGCAAACAGCGGCGCAAGAGCCACACTCTGTGCAGAGTTCGGGGTCGATCTTGTAGATGTCGCCCTCGGAAATTGCCTCAACGGGGCACTCACTGATGCATGTTCCACATGCGATGCAGTCTTCACTGATTACGTAAGCCATAGTCTTTTCTGTTTAAATGGTTTGTAAATACTTAATTTCTATCGTTTCTACCTAATATTAGGTGGTGCAAAGGTACGTTTTTTTTCTTATATACCTAAAAATGATGAGAATATTTTCGCCGTTTCTACATTTTTTAACTTTTTCCGTCCTTTTCACTTCCTTTTCACTCCCCTTTGCTTCCCTTCGGTCAGCGACCGTTGGTTCACTCCCCTTCCATTCCCTTTCACTTCCTTTTCACTCCCCTTCTATTCCCTTCCCTTCTACACAATATTCTGACGTAAATTGCGTTAATAAGTAAAATGAAGAGGCGAATTTTTCTTCTGATGGCCGTGCTGACGGTCGCTTTGGCGGCATCGGCACAGCAGAGCAGGGCGGTGCAAAACCGTCCTTACACCGATTTGCGACCCTTCCATTTCGGCCTGTTTGTCGGTACCCATTTGCAAGACCTCGAACTGCTGAACGTGGGGCCGCAGACCGTCGTCGCCGAGGACGGAACGCAGACGACGCGCCTCATTTCCGCCGAACAAGACCGATGGGACAATGGTTTCACGGTGGGCGTGCTCGGCGAACTGCGGCTGAACAGGTCGTTCCAGTTCCGTGTGGCTCCGGCGATGCTTTTCGGCGTACGCCACCTCACTTTCTACGATTTCACAGGCTCGAAAACGCCTGTCGATGACGGCGACGACGGCACAACGGGCGTACTGCTCAACGAGCGGATTCAGAACATCAAAACGGCTTACATCACCTGCGCCGCCGACCTGATTTTCGCTTCGCAGCGCAACGGAAACGTGCGACCCTACCTGATGGCCGGCCTCAATCCCGTCATCAACCTGTCGGGCAGCGAGAGCGACATTTTGAAGTTGAAGCGCACCGACCTTTACTTTGAAATCGGCGCCGGATGCGACTTCTACATGCCGTTTTTCAAACTCCGACCCGAACTGAAGTTCATGTTCGGCCTTACCGACTGCCTCGACCACAATCACGCCGCCAACCTCCGCGACGAAAACCTCCGCGTTTTCTCGAACAGCGTTAGCCGCGCCACCTCGAAAATGATAGCCCTGACTTTCTATTTCGAGTGATTTTTCAAAATTATTCTAAAAACCGCGAAAATCGAAAAAACTATCCGAATCATTTGGCGATTCGGAAGATTTTTTGTAATTTTGCGCTATGAACGACATTGAAATCATCCAAAGCAAAATCTACGAGCTACGCGGCTATCGGGTTATGTTAGACTTCGACTTAGCCTCGCTGTATCAAGTTGAAACGCGAGTTCTCAACCAAGCTGTGAAGCGCAATATAGAGCGTTTCCCCGAAGATTTCATGTTTCAACTAACAAGAGGAGAATGGGAAATTTTGAAATCACAAATTGTGACCG
>JAFYJH010000109.1 GCA_017538195.1 Prevotella sp. | reverse complement strand
TGGAGGGGGCTTTTACCTGTGCCGTCCCAAAATTCTTGAAAACGCTCAGATGCGCCTTCCGACCGAGTTTTTTCTTCAGTTGTTCTGCCACGCGGATACCGCTTCCCACGACAACCACATCAATGTCTTTCGACGGTCGTTCAAGGAAGATATCACGCACATAGCCGCCCACGACATAACATTCCACGCCGAGTTCGTCGGCGCAGTCGCCAATCAGGTGAAAAATCGGCTGGTCGAGCAGTTCAGACAGTTCTTTGTCGCTGTAAAGTTTCATCGTTTTCTAATTTTCGAGCGCAAAGTTACGAAAAGTCGAGAGAAGAACAAAACAAACTTTTGTTTTTTCTTCCGAGACGGAGTAACTTCGCCATTTCAAAGGCAAAGTTACGATTTTTTCTCATTCAATGATTAAAAAAATGTTATTTCTTTTGTTTTATCTGCAAAATCCACTACCTTTGCAAGCATGAAAAGGACATTTTTCCTCATTGCGACGGTGATGGTCGCACTGACGGCCTGCCAGCAGAAGTCCGACGACGACGAGGCTGCGCAGTTGCTCACGGAGATAGAAACGCTCTACAAACAGGGCGAATATCGCACGGCTCTCGACTCGATTGAATCGTTGCGAATGCGCTTTCCGAAGTCGGTTGAAGCGCGTCGGAAGGCGTTGCGACTGTGGCAGGAAGCCTCGCTGAAAATGGCGCAACAAGACATCGCCGTGACCGACTCGGCGTTGCAAACCACAACCGCGCAGATGCAGGCCGAACAGCGCATCTACGAGCGGAATATGCTGGGCGTGAAAAAAGACTCGCTGCAAGCCCGCTATGAGGCGCTGATTGGCGTTGTCCGGATGATTCGGAAGAGAATGGCCGATAGCCCCCTAAAATAGGGGCTTGGGGGTCTTATCAATTCAATTTGAAGAATACCCCCGAAATCATTATTTGCAAAAATCAATAAAAAAAATATGAATCAAGAACGATACCCCCAACCCCCTATTTTAGGGGGCTCTACAGAAGACCAATTCCGCAGCGTGATGGCCGAGTGTCGCACGCTTTTCGAGAAAAAACTGCACGATTACGGTGCTTCGTGGCGCATTCTGCGACCCTCGTCGCTCACCGACCAACTTTTCATCAAGGCGAAGCGCATCCGCTCGATTGAAGAGAAGAAGGAATCGAAGGTTGGCGACGGCATTCGTGGCGAGTTTGTCGCGCTCATCAACTACGGCATCGTCGGGTTGATTCAGTTGGAACGCGGCTACGCCGATGAAGTCGATATGTTGCCCGACGAGGCGATGGCGCTCTACGACGAACACGCAAACGAGGCGCTGGAACTGATGCTGAAGAAAAACCACGACTACGACGAGGCGTGGCGGTCGATGCGCGTGAGCAGTTACACCGACTTCGTCCTGACGAAATTGCAGCGAATCAAGGAAATCGAGGACATCGAGGCGCGGGGCGACGCATTGGCGGCAAGCGAGGGCATCGGCTCGAACTATCAGGACATCATCAATTACGCGGTGTTCGGGTGTATCAAGTTGGAGGAGTAAAATTTGGAGAAATCGAGCATAAAAAACATTCTGGTGAACATTTGCCGCTTCGTTTTGGCCGTCGTGTTCATTTTTTCGGGTTATGTGAAGGCCATCGACCCGCTCGGTACGCAATATAAACTGCAAGACTACGCCGAAGCAGTGGGCGAATTGTCAATTATCAATTATCAATTATCAATTGCCTCACTCACACCCGATTGGCTGACATTGGGCGGCTCGATTGCGCTTTCCGCCCTCGAATTTTGCTTGGGTATTTTTCTGCTTTTCGCCATCCAACGACGGCTCGTTTCGCGGCTCACGCTCGCGTTTATGGCCGTGATGACGCTCGTCACGCTGTGGCTCGCCATCGCCAACCCGATTGAGGACTGCGGCTGTTTCGGCGACGCAGTGAAACTCACCAACGGACAGACGCTCGCGAAGAACATCGTTCTCTTGATTCTCGCCGTCGTCGTCGCGTGGCAACCGCTGCGGATGCTTCGTTTCATCCCGAAGTCGATTCAAAGCATCGTCGTCAGCCTCACCGTCATTTTCATCGTCGCGACAAGCCTCTGGTGCCTTTATTCGCTGCCGATTTTCGACTTCCGTCCTTATCACATCGGAGCCAACATCCGCGAGGGAATGGAAATTCCCGACGACGCGCCGCAGCCGAAGTTCGAAACGACTTTTTTGATGGAAAAAGACGGCGTTCAGAAGGAATTTTCGCTCGACGACTACCCCGATTCCACGTGGACTTTCATCGACTCGAAAACCATTGAAATCGAGAAAGGCTACGTGCCGCCAATCCACGATTTTTCAATAGAACTCATTGCTTCTTCCCCCCAGTTGGGGGGATTGAGGGGGGCTATCGGCGACGACCTCACCGACCAGATTCTCAGCGACCCGAACTACACTTTCCTCCTCATTTCGCCGCATTTGGAACAGGCCGACGACACGAATTTCGGCGAAATCAACCTGATTCACGAATACGCGCAAGAGCACGACATTCCCTTCTACTGCCTCACGGCAAGCACCGAAAAGCCCATCAATCGCTGGATTGAACTGACAGGAGCCGAATATCCCTTCTGTACCACCGACGAAACCACGCTCAAGACGATGATTCGCTCGAACCCCGGCCTGATGCTGCTTCACGATGGAAAAATTGTCGGGAAATGGAGTCACAATCGACTGCCAAAAGCCGAAAATCTGCTCTCAGAAGCAAGAAAATGAATTAAAAAATCAAAAAAGGGATGAAAATTAAAAAAAAATTCGTACCTTTGCCACGATATACGAAAATGTAACTTCAATTAGCAAAAAAAACATTAAGGAAATGAGAAAAAAGATTGTAGCAGGCAACTGGAAAATGAACATGAACCTGCAAGAAGGAATGGCTTTGGCACAGGAACTCAACGAGGCTTTGAAGGCCGACAAACCGCAGTGCGACGTGGTGATTTGCACGCCGTTCATCCACTTGGCGAAAATCGCCGATTTCCTCGACCAGAGCGTCATCGGACTGGGTGCGGAGAACTGCGCCGACAAGGAAAAAGGTGCTTTCACGGGCGAAGTTTCGGCAGAAATGGTGAAATCGACGGGTGCGCAGTACGTGATTCTGGGTCACTCGGAGCGTCGCGAATATTACAACGAAACGCCGGAAATCCTGCGCGAAAAGGTGCTGTTGGCACAGAAAAACGGCCTGAAGGTGATTTTCTGCATCGGCGAATCGCTCGAAGAGCGCGAGGCTGGCAAGCAAAACGAGGTGGTGAAGGCCGAGTTGGAAGGCTCTGTTTTCAACCTTTCGGAAGAGGATTTCCGCAAAATCGTCATCGCCTACGAACCGATTTGGGCGATTGGAACGGGCAAAACCGCCACGGCTGAGCAGGCTGAGGAAATCCACGCTTACATCCGCTCGATCATCGCCGAGAAATACGGCCAGGCCGTTGCCGACGACACGTCAATTCTCTACGGCGGTTCGTGCAAGGCATCAAATGCGCCCGAGTTGTTCGGCAAACCCGACATCGACGGCGGACTCATCGGCGGTGCTTCGCTGAAAGCCGAGGATTTCAAGGGCATTATTGATGCTTGGAAGAAGTGATAAATGATAAGTGATAAGTGATAAGTGATAAGTAAAAAGGTAAAAAAGTAAGAATTATGGGAAAAAGACATCAAATCATGAAAAGGGTATTGAGTATTTTACCTCTTTACTTTTTTACCTCTTTACCCTTGTCTGCCCAGTCGTATTTGGAGCATTTGCAGCAGAAAACGCAGGGATTGGGAACCGTTTCCGTGCATCAGAGCAAGGAAATCGACGATTTGGTAAACGGAAAAGTGTCGGTGACGCAACCTGTCAGAACGACAACGACGACAACTACGACTCCAACCCAAAACACGGCTGCGAATACCGAAAAACCGGCTGAGGAAGAGAAAAAAGAAGAACCGAAAGAGCGCGTCGCGCTGAAGCCCGACATGCCGAAAACCGAAACCGAAGGAAAAACGGAGGTGGAAGTGGATATGAGCAAGAAGGTGATGCGCAACAGCCACAAAGTGACGGGTTTCCGTGTGCAGGCTTTCGCTGGCGGCAATACGCGCGAAGACAAGCGCAAGGCCGAGGAAGCTCGCGATAAAATCAAGCGAGCCTATCCGTCGGAGCCGGTGTATGTGCATTTCTATTCGCCGCGTTGGATTTGTCGCGTGGGCAACTATCGCACACAGGAGGAAGCCAACCGAATGTTGCGGAATATCCGAAATTTGGGCTATCGGCAGGCGGTGGTCGTCAAGGGAAAAATTACGGTGCAATATTGATAATTGACAATTGACAATTGACAATTGATAATCGGCGAAGCCGACAATTCAGAATTCAACATTCAAAATTCAAAATTCATTTATGATTGAAACTGAAATTTACGTTCGCGAGGGAGTCGATGAATTGGCGGCGCATTATCGTGCGGCGATTCAGTTGTTGGGCGAAGACCCGACACGCGAGGGACTGCAAAAAACGCCGATGCGCATGGCAAAGGCGATGCAAGTGCTCACGCGCGGCTATTCGGAAGATGCCCACAAGGTGCTGACCGACGCGCTTTTCGCTGAGAAATACAACCAAATGGTCATCGTGAAGGACATCGACGTTTTTTCGCTCTGCGAACACCATCTGCTGCCCTTCTACGGCAAGGCGCACGTGGCCTACATTCCCAACGGCTACATCACGGGACTGTCGAAAATCGCCCGCGTGGTCGATATTTTCAGCCATCGCCTGCAAGTGCAGGAACGACTCACGCAGCAAATCAAGGACTGCATCCAACAGACGCTCAAACCGCTCGGCGTGATGGTCGTCATCGAGGCAAAACACATGTGTATGCAGATGCGCGGCGTGGAAAAGCAGAACGCGATTACCACGACGAGCGATTTCAGCGGAGCGTTCAATCAAGCGAAAACCCGTGAAGAATTCATGAATCTCCTACGCGGCTAACCATTCACCACCCATCACCCACCACCATGAAATTCATATCTTGGAACGTAAACGGCCTTCGCGCCTGCGTCGGAAAAGGTTTTGCCGACATTTTCGAGCAATTCGATGCCGATTTTTTCTGTCTGCAAGAGACGAAAATGCAGGCAGGACAACTCGACTTGCAGTTTCTCGGCTACCAGTCGTTTTGGAACTACGCCGACAAGAAAGGCTACTCCGGCACGGCGATTTACACGCGCCACACGCCGATTTCGGTCGCCTACGGCATCGGCATCGACGAACACGACCATGAAGGCCGCGTCATCACGCTCGAAATGGCCGACTTTTATCTTGTTTGCTGCTATACGCCGAACTCGCAAGACGGTTTGCGACGGCTCGACTACCGAATGAAATGGGAGGATGATTTCCGCAACTATCTGATGCGGCTCGACCAGCAGAAACCCGTGATTCTCTGCGGCGACTTGAACGTGGCGCACGAGGAAATCGACCTGAAAAATCCGAAAACCAACCACCAAAATGCCGGTTTCACCGACGACGAGCGCGAAAAGATGACAACCTTGCTCGGTAGCGGTTTCACGGACAGTTTTCGCTTCAAATATCCCGAAAAAGTGGAATATTCGTGGTGGTCGTATCGCGCTCAGGCCCGCACGAAGAACGTCGGTTGGCGCATCGACTATTTTATCATCTCCGACCGTCTGCGGAATCGACTTCAAGACTCGAAAATCCACACGGAAGTGATGGGCAGCGACCACTGTCCCGTCGAAATCACCATCGAATAAATCATCGACGGAATTTCAACCCAATCAAAAGAAAAAAATCATAGGAAAAGATCGCGAAGCGTCGTTCCGAACGTAAACGAATCCAGACTGACATCGTAGATGATGCCCGGAATCGTGCCTTGTTCGATGCGTCGCCAAATGTAGAAATGTTCCGCATTCAACTTCGGCTGGCTCTCGCTTTGATCGACGATGAAAAGCGGATAGTCCTCGAAACGGGGCGAAAGTCGCGACTCGAAGAAATGCTGCGTCGTCTTGATGATGGGCAGACTGCCGTAGAAATCGTTCACGAGCCACGCAAACAGTGCCAAACTGTCCTGCATCTGCGCCATCGACCAGCCTCTGATGCTCTCATCGTCGAGTTCGACCATCGGCAACAGCCGTTGAGCACTGTGATCGACGTGCTTGTTGAAGTTGAAAAATTGCTGTTCGACGCTGGAATCGGAAGTAAAACGGTGGTAGGAACCGATGAGGAAACCGTAGTTGTAGGCCGCCGTGACATTCGCCATATAGCGCGAATCGATATGCGTAGAGCCTTCGGTCGCCTTCAGATAGACGAAGTCGATCAGGCGATCCATCGACACCGACTGCCAATCGACGTAGCCCTGCTCCTGCGACAAATCGATGCCGTTGTAGGGCAAGGCCGACATATTCTGAACGAAGAGTTTTTTGTCAATCCATTGGTCGGGGTCGGGCTTCGGTTCCCATATAAACATCTGGTATAGCACGAAGAGGGCGAACAGCGAAACTGCCGCAGTCAAAAACTTAGTTATGACGTTTTCCCACTTCATTGCCAGCCTACTCCTCCACTAACATTTCACCCGTGAAATACATCGTGTCGCGGTTGTCGCTGCTCACGGTGAGCGTGGTCCGACCGTTGTCGAAAATGTCGAAGCGATAGACGAGCATTTCCAAGCGGCGGCGCACCACCAATTCGACGGCGTAGCGGTCTTTTTTCACCTGTCCAGCCTGATATTGCACGATTTTCTCCGTGAAATTCAGTCCGGTCTGCTCGCCAAATTCCGCCCGATAGACCTGTCCAAAGAAAGGCAGATAGCTTTCAATGACTTCGCCGTTGCGAATGGTCACGCCGTAGCCGTAGCTGAGTTGGCGCGAGGGCAATCGCTGCGGATTGATGTAATTGACCTCGACCGTGAACGACCGTCGGCTGAGCGAGTCGGCCACAGCCTGCGCCACACGCGCCTGCCGAGCGGCCTTTTCCTCCTTCGTCGCCTGAGAAGTGGCGCAGCCGGAAAAGCCCACCGACAAGCAGAAAGCGAGGGCTAACGCAGTCAGAAAAATCGACTTTTTCATGATGATTTCTTCAATTTTGCCTGCAAAGGTAATAAAAAAATCGCGAAGAATGGCAAATATTAAAAAATTTTCGTAACTTTGCCCACAAACTACAGCCTAAAAATCGTATGAAGAGAACTTTTTTCTTGTTGATAGCCCTTTTTGCAGCCATCTGTGGCGAGGCGCAAAATCAGGAGCAGAAAATCGCTGAAAACGGCGAAAAAATCGTGTTGAGCGGAACGGTTCGCGACGAGCGCAGCGGTGCCGCCATCGCACAGGCCAGCGTGTCGGCCACGGGAACGAGCATTTCCGTCGTCACCAACGAAGACGGCTTTTTCACGCTGAAAGCCGACCGTCTGCCGCAAGGCGTCACGATTTCCTGCATCGGCTATCAGTCGCGCCAACTCACGGCTCGCGAAGCCTCGAAATCGCCGCTGAACATCAAGTTGAAACCGACGGCCATCGCCCTCGACGAAGTGGTTGTCTGGACGGGAAATCCGCGCGAACTCGTCAGAATTGCCGTCAATAAAATTCCTGAAAACTACAGTCGGACGCCCGAACTCTACCAAGGTTTCTATCGCGAGACGGCGATGAAGCGAAATCGCTACATCTACGTGGCTGAGGGCGTTATCGACATGTATAAAACATCCTATTCGCACACCGACCGACGCGACCGCGTGGCCATTCGCAAGGGTCGCCGACTGCTTAGTCCGAAGAAAAGCGACACGCTCAGCGTGAAAGTGACGGGCGGTCCGCTGCAACCCATTCAACTCGACATCGCCAAAAATCCCGACATTCTGCTCAGTGCGGCGGAACTCGCCAACTACGATTTCGAAGTGTTGTCATCGACCACCATCAACGACCGACTGCAATACGTCGTCGGCCTCAAGCCGCGCGTCGTTGCGTCCTATCCGCTCTATTACGGACGGCTCTACATCGACCGCGAAAAACTCGCGATTACGCGAGCGGAATTGTCGTTGGACATGAGCAATCGCGACAAAGTCACCGACATGATTCTCGTGCGCAAGCCTGCCGGCGTGAAATTCAAGCCGAAGGAACTCGTCACGCTCATCGATTACCGCTACGAGAACGGCGTTACGCGACTGAATTACATCCGCAACACGTTCCGCTTCAACTGCGACTGGAAGCGTCGGTTGCTCGCCACTTCGTTCACGGCCTGCTGCGAAATGGTTGTCACCGACCACAATCCTGCCAGCAATTCCCATCCCATTTCCGGACGCGATTCCTTCGACTCACGCGACGCTTTCTACGACAAAGTCGATTTCTTCCGCGACCCGAAATTCTGGGAAGACTACAACATCATCGAACCCTCCGAATCGCTCGACAATGCCATCGAAAGGCTCGTGAAAAAGCAGAAAAAATAGTTTTTAGGAATGTCGCTTGTCAAACTTGATGAGCAACAGTCCGATTCCCGTCCAAATCAGTTCGCGGACGCGCACGATGAGGGCGACGAAAGTGCCTGCGCTGGCGGTCATTCCCAAGCCGTTGGCCGACATATAGAAACCGCCCTCGCGACCGCCGAGTTGCAGCGGCATGAAGAAGAGCATATTGGCGAAAAGCGAGGTGAACGCGAGGATGAGAATGCACTGGATGAAGTTCACCGAGGGCATCAGAATCAGCAACACGAAGAAGATTTCAAGAGCCGACAAAATGCGACACGAAAGTTCCAAAACCACCGCTGCGACGAAGGTTTTGGGATTCTGACGATGCAGGGCGGCAATCTGGCGGTCGATGGTGTCCAATTCTTCGCGATGTTTTTCGACAAAAGGCTGCGCCCATTTTTTCACGATGGGAATATGGCGAAGCAGATTTAAAACTCTGACAGCCAATCCTTTGCGATAGCCTGCGATGAAAAACCAAAGTCCGAGCAGGCAGAACGCGCCGACGAGCGTGAGCATCGTTCCCATGAAAAGATTGACGGGCTGCGTGAGAATATACAGGAAAATCGACAGCAACCAGAACCAAAAATGGCTGAAAATGTGGGTCATTGCGTAGAGAATGACCGACGACGAGGCTCGCTCGGTGCCGATTTTCGGGGCAAGTTCCATCACGCGATAGGGTTCGCCGCCCATCAGTCCGCCGGGCGTCGCGTAGTTCAAGGCGAAGCCGCTGACGGTGACTTTATACAGCCACCAGAAGGAAAAGGGCGGTTTTTCGTCGCTCTGACTGCGGATGATGACGTACCACGAAGTCGCATTGATCATATAGAGCAGACCCCACAGCGCCACGACCGCGAAAAACCAGTAGCCGGCGTGTTTCAAGCCACGCCACACCTCGCCGAAGTCGAGTTGCGTCACCATCAACGCCAGCAGCAGCAGGCCGAAGATGAAAAAACCGTTTTGATATTTTTTCTTCATTTGGGAACGGCAAAGCGCACTTTTTCGCCGTCGTCGCGACGCTCGTGGAACAATTTCGGCAGCGGATTGGCCAAGGGCGCATCGTAGTTTCGGCGATTCCGACAGATGTCAATCGCCATATAAACCGCCTGACGGAAGGAATTTTCGTCGCTTACGCCCTTGCCGGCATTCGTGTGGCAGGTCGTGTCCAACGGCATCGTGCAGGGAACGGGCAGTCCGGCCACGCAGACGATGCTGTCCGACGACGACAGGGCGCGGAAAGGAATCGTGCCTTGGTCGTGATACATCGCCAGAATGCCGTCGAAGGCCAAATAATTGTCGGAACCGAAGAAATTTCCAGCCGCATAAGGGCCGAAAACTTGCTTTCCTTTGGCTACGAGTTCGTCGATGGCGGGACGGATGATTTCCGCCTCTTCCACGCCGTCGGCATTGGGATTCAGCGCGAGCACCGCCACACGCGGATTGCTGATGCGAAGGTCGCGTTTCAGCAGGTCGAACAGTTGCTCGGCTTTCTTGCAGACGCGCTCTTTCGTCACCTTTGAAACGGAGTCTTTCATCGCCGAGTCGGAACTCAACAATGCCACGCGAAGGTTCTCGCTCATCATCACGACGAGTCCTTGCCGTTTCACCTCGTTGTTTTGCGCCACGGGAGCCAGCACGAGCGCGTCGATGCGACCTTCTTTCTGGTCTTCGATGGCTTTTTTCAGGGCTTTTCCGCCCGCTGCGGTGGCTTCTTCCGTCGGCACGCCGAGTTCCACCTTCACTTCCTCGTCGAAACAAGTCAGCAGATTCAGCCGTCCGTCGCGGATGTCGTCGGCGGAAGAGATGATGCTAAAGGTCGTTTCGATGCCCAAAGCCTTACGATGATAAGCCGCCACTTTCGGCGAACCGTAGATGACGGGCGTGCAGAGTTCGAGCATTTCGGGAGCCGAGAATGCCTTGAAAATCAGTTCATATCCGATACCGTTTGTGTCGCCGTGCGTAAGCGCTACGCGAATTTTCTTGTCGTCCATTTTTTATAATTAACAATTAAGAATTAAAAATTAAAAATTATGATTACTCACTTCTCTTCGTATTCAACAGCCCACAGGCCGCGAAAATATCCTCGCCACGCGATGCGCGAATCGTCGTGAAACAGCCGTGCTGCGTCAGATAGTCGCGCAGTCGGAGCATCGTCGTGTCGTCGGTGCCGTGCAGGGGAACATCCGGGATCTGGTGGAAGCGGATGAGGTTGATGCGACAGTCGAGCCCTTGCAGCAGTTTGACGACCGCTCTGGCGTGCGCCAACGTGTCGTTGATGCCCTCGAAAACGATGAATTCAAACGACAATCGACGCTGATGGGCGAAGTCGTAGCCGCGCAGCAGTTCGACGGTTTCCGCAATCGGCATCGCTCGCTCGGCAGGCATCAGTTCCGCCCGTTGTTCGGGCAGCGGCGAGTGCAGGCTGATGGCCACGTGGCAGTCGCTTTCGTCGAGCAGTCGCTGGAGTTTTCCGCGGATGCCCACCGTGCTCACCGTGATTCGCCTCGGACTCCACGCCCAACCCCAGTCGGCAGTCAGAATTTCGATGGCTCGCAGCACCGCGTCGAGGTTGTCCAACGGCTCGCCCTGCCCCATAAACACGATGTTCGTCAGCTGTTCGGCTTCGGGCAGCGCGTAGATTTGGTTCAGGATGTCTGCCACCGTCAGATTGCCCTCGAAACCCTGTTTTCCCGTCTGGCAGAAAAGGCAGTTCATCTTGCAGCCCACCTGACACGACACGCAGAGCGTGGCGCGGTCGCCGTCGGGGATGAATACGGTTTCGACGTGCTTCGCGGCCCCCTTCGATTCCCCCAACTGGGGGAAAGATTTCGGCTGTTGGGTGGTGACGGGAAAGAGATATTTCACCGTTCCATCCGCCGACCGCTGACTATCCACCGGCTCCATCCGCCCGACCTCACAAACGGCCTTCAACCGCTCGCGATTCGCCTTCGAGATGTTCGTCATTTCGTCGATGTCGGCGACGCGCTTTTCGTAGAGCCACTGCGCCATCTGACCGCCCGTGAAAGCCGGCATTCCCAATTTCGCCGCCAACGCTTTCAGTTCGGGCAGCGTCATTCCGAGGAGTCGTTTTTTTGCGTCGTTCATCGTCCTTTCGACCGATTATTGCACTTTTCGACTTGCAAAGTTACAAATTTTTCGTCTCTTTTTATCAAACTTCGACTTTTTTTTATAAATTTGCGCTCAAATAGCCATTTACAATCGAAACAATGCTAAAAATCATGGAAAAAATCGACTATATTTCATTGGAATCCAACGGACTGCCATCGACGCAGGAATTGTTGAAAATCGCAGAAAAAACAACGAGCGATTTTATGTTTCTCAACCTGAAACCGAGGATTGTCGAAATGGGCGACGGCGCTGTGCTGCGAATGATTCGGGCGGCCAAGGATACCGACGCGGCGATGGTCTTTGGCGACTATCTCGCCGTGAAGGAGGGTGAAATCGAGCGGCATCCCGTCATCGACTATCAGGAGGGTTCGCTGCGCGACGACTTCGACTTCGGACAGGTGGTTTTGATTCGCACCCATTTGATGAAGGAGTGGGCGAAGGAGGTCGCTGCGGACGAAAATCGGCAGTTTCAGTTCGCCGGATGGTACGATTTGCGGCTGTTTTTGAGCCGTTGCGGACTGCTTTTCCACCTGAACGAAACGCTTTACACGATTGTCGAGGAGGACACGCGCAAAAGTGGCGAAAAGCAGTTTGACTACGTGAATCCGCGCAATCGGGAGGTGCAAATCGAGATGGAACGCGCCTGCACGATTCATTTGGCGAAACTCGGCGCACTGATCGACACGACTTCCTACGGCGAAATCGACTTCAACGAGCAGGATTTCAGCGTCGAGGCGTCGGTTGTCATCCCCGTTTTCAACCGCGCAAAAACCATCGCCGATGCCGTGAAAAGTGCGCTTTCGCAAGAAACGAAGTTTTCCTATAATGTCATCGTGGTCGATAACCATTCCACCGACGGAACCACCGAAATTCTCGCGGAACTCGCTTCTGAAAACAAAAATTTGGTGGTTCTCACGCCACATCGTCGAGATTTGGGCATTGGCGGATGCTGGAATATGGCGATTTTCGACGAACATTGCGGTCGATTCGCCGTGCAACTCGACAGCGACGACCTTTATTCCTCGCCGCAGACGCTTCAGAAGGTCGTCGAAGCCTTCTACGAACAGCGTGCCGCAATGATTGTCGGCAGTTATCGGATGTGTAATTTCCAGTTGGAAACGCTGCCGCCGGGTCTCATCGATCATCGCGAATGGACCGATGAAAACGGGCCGAACAACGCACTGAGAATCAACGGTTTAGGTGCACCGAGAGCCTTTTTTACGCCACTCGCACGACAAATTCGATTCCCGAACACGAGTTATGGCGAAGACTACGCGATGGGACTGGCGTTCAGCCGTCGGTGGCGCATCGGTCGAATTTACGACGAACTCTATCTCTGCCGCCGTTGGGAAGGCAACAGCGACGCCGCCCTGCCGATTGAAAAAGTGAACGCGAACAACCTCTACAAAGACCGACTGCGCACGATGGAACTGATGGCGCGACGGAAAATGAAGAAATAGGATGGAAATCAGGGATTTTTTCAACGGACAACTGGCGAAATGGCCCGAAGCGAGGCAACGCTACGAGGATTTGGCGAAGGTGCAGACGCGCGACTTGCAGTCGCTTCGCGTGCAGTGGAATCCGGCTCGGATGGTTTCGACGGGCGCGAAAATCGACGCGAAAAGCCTTGAAAAACGCCCGTGTTTCCTTTGTTCGGCGAATCGTCCGCAGGCGCAATTTTCCGAACCGCTTGAAGATGCCACCAACGGCGACCGCTACGAATTGCTCGTCAATCCGTTCCCGATTCTGCCGATGCACTTCACCGTTCCGCTGAACGCTCACGAGCCGCAGCGAATCGACGGCCATTACGCAATGATTCACCAACTGACGGCGAAATTTCCCGATTTGACCGTGTTTTACAACGGTCCGCGCTGCGGTGCTTCTGCGCCAGATCACCTGCATTTGCAGGCAGGAACGGGCGACTCGCTTCCCTTGCGACAGCATTGGGCGCGGTTTCAATTAAAAACGGTTTTTGCGCTGAACGACGACGATTCGATTGCGATGTTGAGCGATTTTGCTGTGCCAGCTTTCGTGATTCGCAGCAAAAATGCCGAAAACGACCGCCGATTGTTTGAAAAACTCTATCATTGCCTTGAAATTTTACAAACCATCAACACCCAACACTCAACACCCAACACCCCACACCCAACACCCAACACCCTTAAAGAGCCGATGCAGAACATCGTTTCGTGGCGCGAGGGCGAGGCGATGATTTCCGTCGTTTTTCCGCGTCAGAAACACCGTCCCGACTGCTATTTTGCCGAGGGCGACGACCAGATGCTCGTCAGTCCGGGCGCACTCGATATGGCTGGCCTCATCATCACGCCGCGACAGCAGGATTTCGAGCGAATGACGGCCACAAAAGCCGAGAAAATCCTTCGGGAATGTGCCATCGACGAGGTTTTGGCGCAGAAAATCGCCGAAAAATTAAGCGAAAAAACCGTCACCGTCGGCATCGTCAGCGCACAAGAAATCAAATTTTCGCTGAACGGGGCCTATTCCGTCGATGAAATCGCGGTCGAGGGCGCACAAGTCGCGACGATGACAGAAAAGGGCATTTTCTGGAACGAGAGATTGCATAAAAAGTTGATTTTCAATCCTTTATCAGAAAAATCGTCGTTCACGATTGAAGATGTTACCATCGGTGTCGATTTCCATTGGAATCGTAAGGAAAACCAAACCTTCCGAGGAACGCTTCGCCTGACGATTGATGACGATAAAATATTGGTTATCAACGAATTATCCGTAGAACAATATCTCGAAAGCGTCATTTCGAGCGAAATGAGCGCCACTTCGTCGCTCGAACTGCTCAAAGCCCACGCCGTCATTTCGCGCTCGTGGCTTTTGGCGCAAATCGAGAAAAAAAAGGAGGTTTCCGAGTCCGAAAATTCGGAAAAAATCGCCCAAAAACTTGATTCTTTCCCCCAGTTGGGGGAATCGAAGGAGGCTATCCGCTGGTACGACCGCGAAGACCACGCGCTGTTCGATGTCTGCGCCGACGACCATTGCCAACGCTATCAAGGCATTACGCGCATCACGAATCCGCTCGTCGCCGAGGCCGTCAAAGCCACTCGCGGGCAAGTGCTCACGTATTCAACACCCAACACCACCCAAGAATCAACACCTAACACCCAAATCTGCGACACCCGTTTCTCAAAGTGTTGCTGCGGTCGCACCGAGGAATTTCAGTATTGTTGGGAGAACGTAGCCAAGCCCTATCTCACATCGGTGGAATGTCCGTATTGCCACACGCAGGATGCTGCGCTCATCCGTCAAGTTTTGAACGACTACGACCAAGAAACGCCCGATTTCTGCGAGTGGACGGAGACCATCGACAGCGAACAAATCGCCGCGTGGCTGCGCACGAAGCACAACATCGACTTGGGCAAAATCACCGACTTGATTCCACTTGAACGCGGCAAGAGCGGTCGAATCTGGAAGTTGAAAATCGTCGGAACCAAGGGCAGTTTCACCATCGGAAAAGAACTCGAAATTCGCCGCACACTGTCCGACACGCACCTGAAAAGCAGTTGGTTCGAGGTCGAAAAACTCGAAAATGATGTCAAGAAACTCGAAAAAAAGGGTAAAACTGTCACCCAAAAACTCCCCTCTCCAGTGGGAGAGGGGTCGGGGGAGAGGCTTTCCTTCCTTCTAAAAGGAAAAGGCTGGGGCCACGGCGTCGGCCTCTGCCAAATCGGAGCCGCCGTGATGGGCGAAAATGGAACAAAATACGATGAAATTTTAAAACATTATTATAAAAATGCAGAACTCAAAACACTCTACTGAGCAAAAAGGCGCATCTTTGAAGTCTTTTGCGTGGGTTTCGTCGCTCTATTTCACCGAGGGACTGCCCTACGTGGCCGTGATGACCATCTCGATTCTCCTCTACAAACAGATGGGACTTTCCAACACGGAAATCACGTTCTACACCTCGTGGCTCTACCTGCCGTGGGTCATCAAACCGCTGTGGAGCCCGTTCATCGACCTCATCAAGACGAAACGCTGGTGGATCACCGCGATGCAGTTGCTCATCGGAGCGGCTTTCGGCGGCGTGGCCTTCACCCTGCCGACCCATTTCTGGCTGCAAGGCTCGCTGTTTTTCTTCTGGGTGATGGCCTTTTCGAGTGCCACCCACGACATCGCCGCCGACGGTTTCTATATGCTCGGACTCGACCAGCAGGGACAGTCGATTTTCGTCGGAATCCGCTCGCTGTTCTATCGCCTCGCCACCATCTTCGGACAAGGAGTTTTGGTGATGATTGCCGGAAATCTACAGGTCATCTATCGAAACAACATTCCCTTCTCGTGGAGTCTGATGTTCTATGGCGTGGCCGGCCTTTTCATCGCCCTTTGGCTCTGGCACAGTTACATTCTTCCGCGACCTGCCGAAGACATTTCCCGAAGCGGCATCAGCGCCAACACCATCTGGAGCGAATTTGTGCATACCATCGTCACGTTTTTCCAGAAACCGCAGGTGCTCACCGCCATCCTCTTTATGCTGCTCTATCGGATGCCCGAAGGCTTGTTGGCAAAGGTTTCCGCGCTGTTTCTCATCGACGCGGAACACAACGGCGGACTCGGACTTTCGCCGCAGGAATACGGACTTGTGCAGGGAACTGTCGGCGTGGTCGGTTTGATTCTCGGCGGCATCAGCGGTGGAATTGCAGCCGGAATCCACGGCCTGAAACGATGGCTGTGGCCGATGGTTTGCGCCATCACGCTGCCCGACCTCGTCTATGTTTATATGAGCTACGCGCAACCCGACAGCCTGCTTCTCATCAACGTCTGCGTGTTTGTCGAGCAGTTCGGCTACGGCTTCGGCTTCACCGCCTATATGCTATACCTTATTTATTATAGTCAGGGCGAATACAAAACCTCGCACTACGCCCTCTGCACGGCATTTATGGCTCTCTCGCTGATGATTCCCGGACTCGTCGCCGGCGCGTTGCAGGAGGCCGTCGGCTACCGCACGTTCTTCATCATCGTGATGATTTGCTGCGCCGTCACGTTCATCGTCACTTCCTTCCTAAAAATCGACCCAGAGTTTGGGAAAAAGAAAGAAACAACGGAATCAGAATAACTAAATCAATTAAAATTTCGGGATGTTTACCTCAAAAGTTCGCGGTAAATATCCCGTTTTTTTGTCTTTTTACAAAAAATTATTGATAAAGTTCTTCCTGTCGATTGACGGCTGCGAAATCTTTTAGGAATCGGGCGAAACCATCGGCGCAGGCATCGGCGAAACGGCGGCCTTTCTCGGCAGTCGAGAGGGCGGGATTTCCAATGCCGGTGTCGTCGGTGACGAGCGTCCAGTGGCGCGGCATCCAGACCTTTCCTTCGCGCAGCGCATCGATGGCGAAACTTTTGGCGCGGCCTTCGCCAGCCTCTTCGAGTCGCACGAGTTCGGGATGGTAATGCATCATCACCGAGGTTTCAATTTCGTCGGCGTGGTCGCCGGGTTGCTCGAAAAATTCCTTTGCCGAAGCCATTTTGAACCATTCGGCAGCGGCAATGAAAAGACCTGCCCCCGAGGGGGCTTCACTACTTTTCAAAACTTTTGTGTCCCCCTCGGGGGACGACAGGGGGGCTTCCAGATCCCGAATCATCTGCTTAAACGAATTTCCCCCGTGCCCATTGACGATGAGCAGGCGGCGGATGCCCTGATGACGAAGCGAAGCGACGATGTCTTTCAGAATCGCAAACTGCGTTTCGTAGCGATAATGGATGCAAAACGGCAGGTCGCGCTGCCCGGGATTCTGCGAGCCCATCGCGACGGGCGGAAGCACCATACAGCGCACGCCGTAATTCTTCAGTGTGCGCTCGGCGGCATCGACGGCGACGGCCTGCGACAGAATGCAGTCGGTCATATACGGCAGGTGCAGGTTATGCGGTTCGGTGGCGCCCCACGGCAGAATCGCCACGTCGTACTGATGCTGACGCGCCACGCCGTAGGTCGAAACGGAAAGGTCGATTTCTCTGTTCATAATGGGTGATGGGTGATGGGTGTTGATTGTTGGGTATTGAGGATTAGTCAAAGATTTTTTCACGATAATTTTTGGGTCCGACTTTGATTTTGAAAGTCGATGACGGCAAACCTGCGCCGTTCACGAGGTTGGCGCGTGTAAACGGTTGCCAAGCATAGCGCAGTTCGGCAGGTTCAGCCACTTCGGGGCAAGTCACCAAAACGTATTCGTCTTCAATGACACGCGCTTCGGCAGGATGGAAAATGCCGTCTTTGCCAGCCACTTCAAAACCGATAAGACGGTCGCCCGACGACGGATGCAGGCCTTCATTTTCCCATGAAAAATAGACAAGAATGCCATCTTTGCTTTGCACAGCCATCGGATGGTGAGGACCATCTGCAACAATCGAGCGACGATCGTAATTCTGCTTCAAAGCCTTCCA
>JAFYJH010000108.1 GCA_017538195.1 Prevotella sp. | reverse complement strand
TTTCGCGCTCGAGGAAACGCTCGATTTGCTGGAAATAGCGGATGTCGTCGGGACTGACGAAGGTGACGGCGCGACCGTCGCGGTCGGCACGGGCGGTGCGACCAATGCGGTGAACGTAGTCCTCGGCGTCGCGTGGCACGTCGTAGTTGATGACCATCGCAATGTCGTCGATGTCGATGCCGCGAGAAAGGATGTCGGTGGCGACGAGAACGTCGATTTTGCCGCTTTTGAAGCGGAACATCATCTCGTCGCGCTCGGCTTGCAGCAGGTCGCTGTGCATTTCGCCGGCGTTGATGTTCAGGCGCAGCAGGGCGCGGTAAACGTCCTTTACTTTGTTGATTTTTCCGGCGAAAATGATGACGCGCTTCAGGTCGTTTTGCTTGAACATCGACTCGATGATGCCGAGTTTCTGCGGTTCGTAGCACACGTAGGCCGACTGCTGAATCTTTTCAGCCGGTTTGCTCACGGCGATTTTCACTTCCGTCGGATTTTTCAGCAGCGTTTTTGCCAGTTGCTCGATTTTTTCGGGCATCGTCGCCGAAAACATCTCGGTCTGGCAGGTCGGCGGCAGTTTTTTCGCGATTTTTAGTATGTCGTCGTAAAAGCCCATGTCGAGCATTCTGTCGGCTTCGTCGAGCACGAAAAACGACACGCGGCTCATGTCGACATTGTCCATCGTCAGGTGGGAAATGAAGCGTCCGGGCGTGGCAATGATGACATCGGCACCCGTTTTCAGCGCGTTGAGTTCCTGAAAGTAGCGGTTGCCGTCGTTGCCGCCATAGACCGCCACCGACCCGACATTGCTCAGGTAGTAGCTGAAGCCCTGCATGGCGCGGTCGATTTGCTGCGCGAGTTCGCGCGTCGGTGCCATGATGATGCAGTTGATGGCATCTTTCGGAAAGTCCACGCTGCGCCCGTCGGGAAAGTCGGCGTAGCCGTCGTCGAGCATCGAGAGAATCGGCAGCAGATAGGCCGCCGTCTTGCCCGTTCCCGTCTGCGCCACGCCCAGAATGTCGTGTCCGTCGAGGATTTCGGGAATACAGCGTTCCTGAATCGGGGTCATTTCCTCGAATCGCATATCGTAAAGCGCATCGAGGATATTGTCGTTCAAATATGTTTCTTCAAATTTCATTTTTTAATTGTAAATTGTAAATCTGTAAATTGTAAATCAATTCGGGGCTTGTCGATAGCAGAAATAAGCCACGACAGCGAAGATGATGTTCGGCATCCACGCCGCAATCATCGGCGGAAAATTCGCATTCACGGCGAAGGTCGAGGAAATGGCTTGCAACAGGATGTAGAGCGCACTCAGCGCGAGTCCGATGCCGAGATAAAGTCCCATTCCGCCTTTCCGTTTGCGCGAGGAGAGCGACGCGCCGATAATCGTCAGGATGAACGAGGCAAACGACATGGCGATTCGCTTGTGATACTCCACCTGATAGCGCACGACATTGCTGCTGCCGCGTCCGATTTGCTTCGAGATGAAATCGCGCAGTTCGGGGCTGGTGAGCGTCTCCTGCTGACCCTTGGAATAGACCAAATCGGCGGGTTCCATCATGATGACCGTGTCCTTTTTCATTCCGCTCGTGATATGCTCGCGAAGTCCTTTCAACTCGCGGATTTTCCAATTGACCGCCCGCCATTGGAATTTCGTGTCGGAAATCGTGTCGTATTGGATTTCCTGCGCTGTCATGTGGCTGACGAGTTTCTTGTTTTCAAACTTGTCAAGTGAAAAACCGTAGCCTCGTTTCATCGTGTTGTCGTAGTGCTGGATATAGGCGATAACTCCTTGACCCACTTGTAGTTGCACGTTTTCGGCGGCAGTCGTTTTCTTCTTGTTTTTATAGATGGTTTCAAAATTTTGTCGCACGACCGTTCCCTGCGGAATGACGTAGGCGCTGAGGTAGTAGGACAGCAGCGAAATCAGCACACAGGAAATCATGTAGGGCCGCATCAGCCGACGAAACGACACGCCCGAAGCGAGCATGGCGATGATTTCTGAGTTTCCGGCGAGTTTCGAGGTGAAGAAAATGACCGCGATGAAGACGAACAGCGCACTGAACAGGTTGGCGTAGTAGGGCACGAAGTTCATGTAATAGTCGAAAACGATGGCCTTCAGCGGTGCCTTGTATTTGATGAAAGAGTCGAGATATTGGTTGATGTCGAAAACGATGGCGATAGCGATAATCAGCAGAATCGAGAAGAGGTAGGTGCCGATGAATTTTTTGATGATATACCAGTCGAGCCGCTTGATGAAACTTGGTTTGAGCTTCTTCAGCAGGGTGCCGAGCCGACGGAAGGCTTTTCGCAGTCCTCGTCCGACTTTCAATGCTTTTCGATGTTTCTTAATATTGCTATATTTCATCGTCGTTGATTATTTCACTAATCACTAATCACTTTAAATCCTTCTTCCAAGATTCTCAATAACACTCCGTTTCCACGCCACGAAATCGCCCTGTTCGATGTGTTTCCGCGCATCGCCGACCAATCGCAGATAGAACGCGAGGTTGTGAATCGAGGCGATTTGCATCGCCAAGAGTTCCTGTGCCTTGAAAAGATGGTGCAGATAGGCTTTCGTGTGCAGTCGGTCGATGTCGCAGCCGTCGGGGTCGATGGGCGAAAAGTCGTTTTCCCACTTCTTGTTTCGCATATTCATCGTACCCTCGTAGGTGAACAACATTGCGTTGCGACCGTTGCGCGTCGGCATCACGCAGTCGAACATATCCACGCCTCGCTCGATGGCTTCGAGGATGTTTTGCGGCGTTCCGACACCCATCAGATAGCGCGGTTTTTCCTTCGGCAGAATCGCATTGACAACCTCGATCATCTCGTACATCACTTCGGTCGGCTCGCCCACGGCCAGTCCGCCGATGGCATTGCCGTCAGCGCCCTTGTCGGCGACGAATTTCGCGGCCTCGCTGCGCAAATCCTTGAACGTGCAGCCTTGCACAATCGGGAAAAGGCTCTGCTTGTGGCCGTAGAGCGGCTCGGTTTCGTTGAATCGCTTGATGCAGCGGTCGAGCCAGCGTTGCGTCAGTCCGAGCGACTTCTTGGCATAGTTGTAGTCGCTCTCTCCGGGCGGACATTCGTCGAAAGCCATCATAATGTCGGCTCCGATGATTCGCTCGGTGTCCATCACGTTTTCGGGCGTGAAAATATGCTTCGAACCGTCGATGTGACTGCGAAATTCACAGCCTTCCTCGCGCAATTTTCGGATGCCCGTGAGCGAAAAGACCTGAAAACCGCCCGAATCGGTCAGAATCGGCCTGTCCCACGTGTTGAAACGGTGGAGTCCGCCTGCTTTTTGCAGAATTTCGAGGCCCGGACGCAGGTAGAGATGATAGGTGTTGCCCAAGATGATTTGCGCCCCGACTTGCTCGCGAAGTTCCGAGAAATGCACGCCTTTGACCGCGCCACAAGTGCCGACGGGCATGAAAATCGGCGTTTTGATTTGCCCGTGAGCCGTCGTAATCAGGCCGGTTCGTGCGTCGCTGGCAGGGTCGGTGGTTTGCACCTGAAAAAATGGACTCGAAGCCCCCCCTACAGCCCCCGAGGGGGCTTCTATGGTATTATTTTCAATGCGATTCTTTGTCATAAATTTTAGGCATTTGTAGCCCCCTCGGGGGCAGAATGGGGGGCTTCCTCTACTTTAAACTCAATCGGATTCGCCACCAATTCGTCGGTGAGTGCGAAATTCCACACATCCTGAATGTTCTCGACATAATGGAAATTCACGCCTTGCAGGTACATTTCGGGAATCTCGTCGATGTCTTTGCGGTTGTCGCGACACATAATGATGTCGGTGATTCCGGCACGTTTCGCCGCCAGAATTTTCTCCTTGATGCCGCCGACGGGCAGCACTTTTCCGCGCAACGTGATTTCGCCTGTCATTGCCGTGTTTTTGCGCACTTTCCGCTGTGTCAGTGCCGAGGCAATCGACGTGGCGATGGTGATGCCTGCCGACGGACCGTCTTTCGGCGTTGCGCCTTCGGGCACGTGGATGTGGATGTTCCACTGGTCGAAAATCCGATAGTCGATGCCGAGTTTATCGACGTGCGCCTTCACGTATTCGAGCGCGATGACCGCCGACTCCTTCATCACGTCGCCGAGGTTGCCCGTCAGCGTGAGTTTGGCGGCTTTTCCCTTCGAGAGCGAGGTTTCGATGAACAGAATTTCACCGCCCACGCTCGTCCACGCGAGTCCCGTCACCACGCCGGCGTAGTCGTTGCCTTGATAGATGTCGCGGTAGAACGGCGGTTTGCCGAGCAAGCCCTCGATTTCGGCTGGCGTCACCTTGAAAGTCGTCGGTTTTTCAGCCTTTTTAGTCGATTTTTTGCCCGATTTTTCAACTTTTCCGTTCGCTTTTCCGTCGATTTTCGCGTCTGTCGGCGCGTCCATAATCTTATTGAAAGCAATCTTCCGAAGTGCCTTGTTCACCTGCTTTTCCAACTGCCGAACACCGCTTTCCCGCGTGTATTGCTCGATGATTTTTTCGATGGCTTCCTTGCTGAAAGTCACTTTCTCCGCCGAGTTTTTCAGCCCCGTGTTTTCGAGTTCGCGAGGAATCAGGTGACGCTTCGCAATCTCGGTTTTTTCTTCCGTGATATAGCCGCTGACCTCGATGATTTCCATGCGGTCGAGTAGGGGACGCGGAATCGTCGAGAGGTTGTTGGCGGTCGCGATGAAGAGAACTTTCGACAGGTCGTAATCCACATCGAGATAATTGTCGTGGAAGGCCGAATTTTGCTCAGGATCGAGCACTTCGAGCATCGCCGACGCAGGGTCGCCGTTGTGGGTGCTCTGCGTGATTTTGTCGATTTCGTCGAGGATGAAAACGGGATTCGACGAGCCTGCCTTCTGAATCGACTTGATGATTCTTCCGGGCATCGCGCCGATGTAGGTTCGGCGGTGTCCGCGAATTTCGGCCTCGTCGTGCAGTCCGCCGAGGCTCACGCGCACGTATTTCCGCTTCATTGCCGACGCAATCGACTTGCCGAGCGACGTTTTTCCGACTCCCGGCGGTCCGTAGAGGCAGAGAATGGAAGCCCCCACCTGACCTCCCCCGACTGGGGGAGGCGTTTTGTTTGGTTTTGAGGCTCCCCCTCCAGTGGGAGGGGGTTGGGGGGCGGCTCTCCTTAACTGCAAAACCGCCATATATTCCAGAATCCGCTCCTTCACCTTCTCCATTCCGTAGTGGTCGCGGTTCAGGATGCGCTGCGCACGCCGCAAATCGAGGTTGTCCTTCGTAAATTCGCCCCACGGCAGCGACACCATCGTCTGCAAATAGTTCAACTGCATACTATACTCCGAACTCTGCTGATGCAGCAGGTCGAGTTTGTCGATTTCGTTGGAGAAAATCTTGCTCACCTCCTCCGGCCACTTCTTTTTCTTCGCCTTTTCAACCAATTCGGCTCGTTCTGGCGAACCCTCGCCGTTGCCCAGTTCCTCCTTGATGTTCTTGATTTGCTGTTGCAGGAAATATTCGCGCTGTTGCTCGTCGATGTCCTCGCGCGTCTTCGAGCGGATGTCCTGCCGCAGTTGCAGCAGTTGAATCTCCTTGTGCAGCGTTTTCAGCACCTCGATCACGCGCTCCATCATCGTCGCCGTGCGTATCATTCTCATTCGGTCGGCAATGCTGAACGGCATGTTCGTGCAGATGAAATTCACGGCCAGCACCTGATTCTGGATGTTGTTCAGCGCGAACTGCGACTCGTCGGGAATGTCCTCGTTCTGGTGGATGTATTCGATGGTCGTGTTGCGCAGGTCGTCAAAGGCCGTGCGCCATGTTTTGTCGCGTTTCTCCGGCATTTCCTCTGGCGCAACCGTCGTCAGAGCCGTGATGTAGGGATGGTGTGCCGTGAATTTCTCCAACCGACAGCGACCCAGTGCCTGCACGATAATCGTCAGGTTGTTGCCGCCGAGAATCGGCATGTCGAGAATCCTCACGAGCTTCGCGTAAGTGCCGTATTCGCAGAGGTCGCCCTCCTCCGGCTCCTCGATTTCCGAATTTTTCTGGCAGAACACCGCAAACGTCATGTCCGGGTTTCGCTTCAGCTTGTTCACCAGATTGAAACTCTGCTCTCGTCCGACGATAATCGGCGCGATGATGCCCGGAAACAGCACGATGTTGCGCGTCGCCAGAATGGGCACTTCGCCCTCGACCTCCATCGCGAAGATTTTCGAGATGTCGCCCTCGAAGTCGGCAATCATTTGTATCGAAGTATTTGCTCTTTTATTCATCGTAGTATTCAACTTCTGATTTTGAACCTGCAAAGGTACGATTTTTCGGGCGAATGACAAAAGAAATGCGATTTTTATTTTGTATTTTGCCTGTTTTGCACTACCTTTGCAGCGATGTTTGAAAAAGAAATCAAGGAATACGAGCGCGTCCGACAGGAATATCAGCAGAAAATTGCCGACAAAATGGGGCGCGAGCAGTGGATGGAATACAACGAAATTCTGTTCTCCGCCCATTCTTGTGCCATCGAAGGCAACTCGTTTACGGTGGACGACACGAAAATTCTCCGTGAGCAAGGCATGGCGATGGTTCCTGTGGGGCGGTCGCTGTTGGAATGTACGGAGATGAGCGACCATTTCCGCGCTTTCGACTTCATGGTGAGCCATTTGGACAGCCCTTTCGACGAGGCTCTGCTGAAAGAGGTGAACCGCTTGGTGACGGAAAACACGCTCGGCTATCGGGTTCCCAGGGCGGTCGCCGGAGAATTCACCACGGAAGACATGGTGGCTGGCGACACCGTTTTCGGCGACCACGAAACGCTGATTGCGCGTGTGCCGAAGTTGATGGAATCGACGCGGAAAGCCCTCGACGATGGTCAGCATCCGATGGTTGTAGCCGCCAAATGGCATGGCTATTTCGAGTATCTGCATCCATTCCGCGACGGCAATGGCAGAACGGGTCGCCTGCTTTCGAATTTCATTCTGCTAAAGGCCGGACATCCGCTTCTGATTGTCAAAATCGAGGATCGGGCGGCGTATATTTCCGCTCTGAAGCAGATTCGGACAGACGGCACGGACGAACATCTCGTTACATTCTTTTTTAAGACGGCAGTGGAACGGATGAAAAGTGAATTGGCGCAGAAACGGAGAAATTCCCTGCCCGTGATGTTCTTTTGAGTTGGATTTTCTTGGAAAAAATTTGATAAATTTTGCGAATGAGCAGTTTCGATTTTAAACAATTTCGGATAGAGCAAGACCGCTGTGCGATGAAGGTCGGGACAGACGGCGTGTTGCTTGGCGCGTGGGCTGAGGGCGGACGGCGAATCCTCGACATCGGGACGGGCACGGGGCTGATTGCGCTAATGATGGCGCAACGCTTTGCCGACGCAGTGGTGACGGCCATTGACATCGACGAGGAGGCTTGCCGACAGGCTCGCGAAAACGCTTTGGCGTCGCCGTTTGCCAATCGAGTGGCGGTGTTTCATTCGTCGGTGCAGTCGTTTTCGGTTGATTTCTTGGAAAAATCCTTAAAAAACGATTCAATTTTGCGGTTCGACAGCATCGTTTCCAATCCGCCGTTTTTCGAGCAGAGTCTGAAGAATCCAGACAGCCGAAAAGCCATTGCCCGACACACAGATTCGCTTCCATTCTCCGAACTTTTCGAGAGTGTTTCCCGATTGCTCAGCGACGACGGCATTTTCAGCGTTATTGTTCCCTCGGAAAAACTCGAATCGTTCACTTCCAATGCCTATTTGTCGGGTTTTTATATTTCTCGTCAATGCTTCGTGAAAACCACTTCAAAAAAGCCTGCAAAACGCTGTCTTTTAGCCTTCAAAAAACATCTTCCAGAGGCTGTTGAAAAATCCGAAATATTTTTACAAAACTGTGACGGAACGCGCAGCGAATTTTATTGGAATTTGACGCGCGATTTCTATCTTTAACAGAAAAACCATCTTAACCATAAAAAACAAGCAGGGGCAAGCGGAGCGAAATCCTCACTTACCCCTGCCTGTGGTCTTTTCGTCGTTTCAGGACTCACTTCACGAAATTATTTCACTACTTTTCGTCCATTCACGATATACACGCCCTTCCTCATCGGCTCACCCTGCAACTTCACGCCATCCACCGAATACCAATTGTCAATTATCAAGTGTGAATTGTCAATTGAATTGATTCCCGTCGGAATTTCTCCGTTATATTCCTGCCAACCGTTGGATGTTTTGCAATACACCGTCCAACCTTTTTCGTTTGCGGCTGCAACGTGTTCCTCCGTGCAGACATTCTGCTCGTTTTCGTCGGTGAAATCCAAAGCATACACCGCACCTGCTCGCGGATTTGTCTCCTCGGCACGCATCATACCTTTCGCCTCATTGCTGCTTAAATCGGGTAATGCGGCAAAAAGACCTTTCATGGCATTGCCGGGAATCATGTTGCTTTGGCAATAAATCGTAGTCAAGGCAGTAAAGTATTCAATGCCAGAAAGTTCCGTAACTTTCCCGTTTGACACATCAATTTTGTTGATCGCCAATATTAGTCCCGTATTGATTTCGTCTCCTTCGGCAATTCCCAAATCCTTTGCCAGAGCAGCGCGGAAATTGTCATCGGGGAACGTTTCCGCATCCAAAAGAATTTCGTTATTGCTGCCCTCGTATTCTTGATAGTTATATCCATTAATATCATACACCGTCCAGCCTTTTTCTTTGGCTATGGTCAGTTGCGATTTCGTGCAAACATTTCCTTCGTTTTCATCTTTCGTGTCAATGACATAGAATTTACCGTTTTCTACCGTCGGCAGGCTTGCCACAAGCGCATCCATCGCCTCGCCCTTAATTTGGTTGCTATAGCATTCCAACCATATCAGCGCGGTGTTCTTTGACATATCAAGCGAAATCAGTTGGTTGAGGGGGCAAGACAACTCTTCCAGTGCCACAAAATATTCAATACCTTTCAAATTTTCAATTTCTTTTTCACCCAACACATATTCAAATTTTTTACCTGTCCTCCATTCCATTCTGGACAAATCTATTGGTGTTAAAGTTTCTCCCTCTTGAATGTTAATTGTGTTTGAAATAACTTTTCTGAAATTGGCATCAGGGAAATTTTCTTCGTTAAATTCTACTGATTTTGCATTTGGAGCAATTCCCCAAAAACTCCGAAAAAGCGTCAAATCATTCAATTCGACAAAACCTGAATATGCCAAATAATAAGGCTCCCATTTTTTTCCTAAAAGTGTCTTAACTTGCGTTGGAGTACAAACATTGCCTTCTTCCTCATCAATATTGCTGAATATGTATATGTTTTTAATCATATTGTGACCACCAATGAATGTGCCTACATTAAGACCGTTAATTAAGTTCTCCATTTCTGTTTCCTTAATTTTGTTGTTATAGCAATAAAACGTACTTAAAAGAGAAAGATTTGACACATCGAGCGAGGCCAATTGATTGTTATGGCACATTAAAACCCGTAACGATTCTGATGGTATTAAAGATGTCAATTGATTGTCGTAACAATCTAAACTATACAATTCTGTGTTATTTGAAACATCGAGCGAAGTCAGTTGGTTATTGTAACATTTCAAATATTTCAGCGCGGTGTTTTTCGAGACATCAAGTGAGGTCAGTTGGTTGTTGTCGCAGACCAACTGTGTCAGCGCGATGTTATGCGACACATCGAGCGAGGTTAGTTGGTTTTCGCTGCAGTTCAACACTTTCAATGCGGAGTTCGCCGACACATCTAATGAGTTAAGTTGGTTGTTGCCGCCGCCGCAGTACAATGTTGTTAGCGCAGTGTTCTTCGACACATCGAGCGTAGTCAGTGGGTTATAGGCGCAGTTTAAGTATGTCAGCGCAGTGTTCTTTGTCACATCGAGTGAGGTCAGTTGGCAGTCACTTAAGCTCAATGATGTTAGTGCGGTATTCTTTGACACATCAAGCGTGATTAGTTGGCTGTCG
The DNA here is from genome assembly GCA_017538195.1 of Prevotella sp. Classification (GTDB taxonomy): domain Bacteria; phylum Bacteroidota; class Bacteroidia; order Bacteroidales; family Bacteroidaceae; genus Prevotella. The sequence continues at coordinate 1,794 of JAFYJH010000108.1, read as the reverse complement.
CTGATGGACAATGATGTCAGCGCAGAAAATAATTCGATGCCTTTAAGATTACTAAAATTCTTGTTGTAAATAGACATATCCGTTATTGCAATTTCCGTATCTGAGAGGTAATAATTCCCATCTAAATCGTAGTCGGCGAAAATAACATTGCGGAAATTCTCGTCAGGGAAATTCTCTTCGTTGATGGCGATTCCTACGGGTGGTGTAGGATCACTTCCTTCGTACTCAGTCCATTCATATGCATAGTCACTATGGGCATATACTCTCCAGCCTTTGCTTTTGGCAATCTCCACCTGTTCTTTCGTAATGAAGTTCCTCTCATTCCATTCGTCGTTTGTATCAATGATGGAGAGGCTGCCTCCTCCCACAGAAGGAAGACTGTTAACAAGTGCCAACATATTGTTTCCTTTAATTTTGTTATGACGACAATCTATAGAAGACAGAGCGGTGCATCCCGTCACATTGAGCGCGGTCAGTTGGTTTTCATTGCAATTCAAATTTGTCAGTGCCGAACAACCCGACAAATTGAGAGAGGTCAATTGACCGTGTTCGCAATACAGATTTGTTAGCGAGGTACATCCCGATACATCAAGAGAGGTGAGTGAATAAAGATAATTGCAGTATAATTCAGTTAGTGAGGTTTTATTTGAGAGATCGAGTGAGGTCAGTTCGTAGTTGCTGCCACAGCTCAAAGATTCCAGTGAACTATTCTGCGACACATCAAGCAAAGCCAGTTGATTTTCATCGCAGCGCAAATCCCTCAACTCTGTATTCTGTGATACATCGAGCGAGGTCAGTTGGTTGTAGTCGCAATGCAATGTCTGTAACATGGGACAGTTCGACACATCGAGTGAGGATAGTTGGTTGCTGTGGCACAGCAAACTTGTCAGCGCTGTGCAGCCAGACACATCAAGATTGGTTAGTTGATTTCCATAACAGACCAACCTTGTCAGCGCGGTGTTGTTCGACACATCAAACATAGTCAGTTGGTTGCTGCTGCAATTCAAATCTTCCAGTTCTGTGTTCTTTGACACATCGAGCGTAGTCAGTAGGTTGCTGTAGCATCGCAAAATTTTTATTGCGGTATTTTTCGACACATCAAGCGCAGCCAGTTGGTTGTTACCGCATTCAAACGTTGTCAGCACGGTGCATCCCGATACATTGAGCGAGGTTAGTTGGTTGTTATCGCATTCCAACGTTGTCAGCGCGGTACATTCTGAAACATCGAGCGAGGTTAGTTGGTTTTTGTAGCACTGCAGCTCTGTCAGCGCAGTGTTCTTCGACACATCAAGCGAGGTCAGTTGGTTTTCGTAGCATTTTAACCTTTTCAGCGCGGTGAAATATTCGATCCCCGTGAGGTCGGTGATTCTTTTTATTGTGGATTTATAACGTCCATTAACATCGAGCGAAGTCGTGGCAGCAATTTTTGCTTCCGTGATTTCGTCACCCTCGCTAATTCCGAATTTCGATGCCAATGCCGCACGGAAATTCGCGTCGGGGAAGTTTGTTTCGTTTAAAACGACCTGCGCTCGAGCCGTCGTCGCTATCGCGAAGAGGGCGAGCAAAATTGATAAAACTTTTTTCTTCATACTTTTTTAATTTTTAAATGGTTATTGATATTTGTTGATTGATTATATTCTGAAAAATTGACAGAAAAAGAAAACGTGGACTAAACTTCGTCTACGTTTTCTGAGGTTCGGCAAAACCTTTGCAGCATATTTGAGTAAAAGCCCACGCCGATTAGCGTGAGCATCAACTTTTACTCTTGCTGCTTTCTTCTATTTGCCGATTTCA